>JALYLU010000006.1:0-13080 GCA_030774075.1 Actinomycetota bacterium
CCGTCTCGCCGCCGGCCGGCGCGCGCGTCGCGCCGGACGCGACGGTCACGGTGGTGCTGAGCGCGGGTCACGCGCCGGTCGCCGTGCCCGACGTCTCGAAGAAGTCCTTCGCCGACGCGGTGAAGCTGCTCACTGCGGCACATTTCAAGGCCCAGCGCGCCCCCACCGACGAGTTCTCGCCGACAGTGAAGAGCGGCAGCGTGATCGCCACCAACCCTCCGATGAAAACGAAGGCGCCCTACGGATCCACGGTGGTGGTTCGCGTGTCGAAGGGCCCCGACCTCGTCCGTGTGCCCGACGTGACGTTCGAGACGATCGAACAGGCGACTGCCGCGCTCGCCGCCGCCGGCCTACAGGTTGGGACCGTCGGCAACTACCGGCCCGGCGGCGTCGTGATGAGCCAGAAGCCGATCGGCGCGACCGCCGCGAAGGTGCCACGAAACTCACAGGTCGATCTCGTGCTGAGCAAGAACGGGCGCTAGGAGCGGTTGAGCGAACGAGTCCGGCTCTGCGTACCATTCGGCTCCGCCACGAGCCGAGGAGCAGGAGCCGAACATGGGTGCACTCGACGGAAGGGTCGCGATCATCACCGGCGCCGGCCGCGGTCTCGGCCGCGAGCACGCGCTCCTCTTCGCCAGTGAAGGCGCGCGGGTGGTCGTCAACGACCTCGGCGGCGACATGCACGGCGAAGGCGGCGACCCGAGCGCGGCGATGCAGACGGTCGAAGAGATCAAGGCAATGGGTGGCGATGCTGTCGTCAACGGCGAGAACGTCGCCGACTGGAACGGTGCGCAGCGGCTGGTTCAGCAGGCGATCGATACGTTCGGTGACCTCCACGTGCTCGTCAACAACGCGGGCATCCTCCGCGATCGCGTCATCATCAACATGACCGAGGCCGAGTGGGACGCGGTCATCACCGTTCATCTGAAGGGTCATTTCGCGCCGACGCACCACGCCGCGGTTTACTGGCGCGAGCAGACGAAGGCCGGCAACGACGTGCGGGCATCGATCGTCCACACGACGTCGACATCCGGGCTGTTCGCCAATCCCGGCCAGGCGAACTACGACTCGGCCAAGAGCGGTATCGCCACGCTCTCACAGGTCTGCGCGAAGGAGCTGACGCGCTACGGCGTACGCTCGAACGCGATCGCGCCCGGCGCGCGTACCCGCCTCACCGAGGCGACGCCCGGCCTCGGCGACGCCGTGAAGGCGCCCGAAGAAGGCTTCGACGTGTGGCACCCGGCGAATGTCTCCCCGTTCGTCGCGTACCTCGCCACCGCGGATTGCCCGATCACCGGCGAGTGCTTCCTGGTTCAGGGCGGCAAAGTGCAGCGCGCGCAGTCGTGGAAGGCCGCCGAAGCCATCGAGAAGGGAGACCGCTGGACGGTGGAAGAGCTCGCAGCTGCTGCCCCGAAGCTCGTGCCGCCGAAGTAAGGGCCGTCTCGGCTACTCGGTGATCTCTTGCAGTGCGGCACTCAGCGCCGCGTTGCCGCCGCCCGAACCCTGCATCATGAGCTTCGTCATGTCGCCCTGCACGCGCACCTTGCCGGCCATGAAGGCCTGCATGCCGGCCTGCTGATCGCCGGCGACGAAGACCTGGCGGGCGGTGTCGATGTCGGTCGACAGCGTGAGGTCGGCCTCGGCGGTGGTGCCCTTGCCGAACAGTGTCTCGCCGTTCTTCGAACCCATGAAGAACTTGATCGCGCGGTCACCGTCGGCGACCTCCAGGTTCATCACGAGGTTCGCGGGCGGCGTCGCCGGCGCGTGCTCCCGGATGAGCTTCTCGGCCGCGTCGAACCAGGCGTCGGAGAGGAACTGGTACTTCTCGGGCACGTGTGCCTCCTCAGATCGGCCGCGACGGCTTCGTACCGCGGCCGGATCGTAGCGGAGGATCGGCGCATGCCGTCTAGCCTGAACCGGTGGCCGGAGCGACGAGGCGCGAGCGCATCGCAGATCACGAGCGCAACGCGAAGTGGAAGAATACGCCGCTTCGCATCGAGATGTCGGAGTGCATCAACTGCGACGCGTGCCTGCGCCACTGCCCGTCGCAGTTCGGTGCGATCTTCAACCACGGTGCCGACGTCGTGATCGTCCCCGAGCTCTGCAGCGGTTGCGACAAATGCCTGCCGGCGTGCCCGGTCGACTGCATCTATCCCGATCCCGACTGGAAGCCGGCCCCCGACGAGTGGTGGAAATTGCCGCTCAGCCGCCTCGACCCGTACAAGTAGCCTCACGCCGATGGCCGAACGGATCACTCGGGCCGACGTCGAACACGTCGCGCAACTCGCCCGGCTCGCGCTCAGCGAAGAGGAGATCGTGTCGCTCTCCGAGGAGCTCGGCGCGATCCTCGAGTACGCGGCGCAGGTATCGGCGCTCGACACGCACGACGTGCCGCCGACGGCGCATCCGTTACCGCTCGTGAACGTGTTCCGGCGCGACGAAGCGCGCGCGGGACTGCCGCGAGACGAGGTGCTCGCGGCGGCGCCGGATGCGCACGAAAATCGCTTCCGGGTCCCGCGCATCTTGGGTGAGGAGCCGTGATCGGCGCGCGCCGCATCGCCGCCGACGTGCGCTCGGGCGCTCGGTCCGCCCGCGATGTGCTCGAGGAGCACCTCGACGCGATCAGCGGACGCGAGCCGGATATTCACGCGTTCAACGTGGTTCTGGCCGACGTTGCGCGCGGCGCGGCCGACGCCGTCGATGCGGCCGTCGCGCGGGGCGACGATCCGGGGCCGCTGGCGGGAGTGCCGCTCGCGCTGAAGGACAACATGTGCACGCGCGGCCTTCCGACGACGTGCTCGTCCCGAATCCTCGAAGGCTGGCGCCCGCCCTACGACGCGACGGTGGTGGAACGAGTTCGGGCCGCGGGCGCGGTGGCCATCGGCAAGACCAACCTCGACGAGTTCGCGATGGGGTCTTCGACCGAGAACTCGGCGTTCGGGCCGACGCGCAACCCGCACGACGTGACGCGCGTACCGGGCGGTTCGAGCGGTGGATCCGCGGCCGCGGTCGCCGCCGGCTTCGCACCGTTGGCGTTGGGCTCCGACACCGGAGGCTCGATTCGCCAGCCCGCGGCGCTGTGCGGTGTGGTCGGCGTGAAGCCGACGTACGGCGTCGTGTCGCGCTACGGGCTCATCGCGTTCGCCTCGTCGCTCGACCAGATCGGCCCGTTCGCCGCAACGGTCGAGGATGCCGCGTCGTTGCTGGAGGTGATCGGCGGTCACGACCCGCTCGACTCGACGTCGATTGCGCGCCCCGCTCCCGAGCTCGTCGCGGGGCTCGACGATGGCGTATCGGGGTTGCGCGTGGGCATCGTCGACGAGATGACGGAGATCGATGGGATCGAGCCTCGGGTGCGCGACGCGGTGAAGGCGGCGGCCGCCGGCTTGGAGGCCGCGGGGGCCAAGGTCGATACGGTCTCGGTCCCGTCGGCCACATACGGCATCTCCGCGTACTACCTGATCGCGCCCGCGGAAGCTTCGTCGAACCTCGCACGCTACGACGGCGTGCGGTACGGGCTCCGCGTCGACGCGGACGACGTCGCGCACATGAACGCCGCGACGCGCGAGGCGGGCTTCGGCCGCGAGGTGAAGCGGCGCATCATGCTCGGGACGTATGCGTTGTCGGCCGGCTACTACGACGCGTACTACGGCCAGGCGCAACGCGTCCGCACCCTCATCATCCGCGACTTCGAGCGCGTCTACGAGCAGTTCGACGTGCTGATTGCCGCGACCTCGCCGACCGTCGCGTTCGAGCTCGGCGCAAAGACGGCCGATCCGCTTGCGATGTATCTCTGCGACGTGTGCACCGTCCCCGCGAACCTCTCCGGCCACCCGGCCATGTCGGTGCCGTTCGGCACCGGCGATGGGGGCCTGCCGATCGGCGTGCAGGTCCTCGCTCCCGCCCTCGGCGAGCCCACGATGTTTCGCGTCGCGCGGGCGATCGAGCAGGCGGCCGGACGGTGACGGCCTACGAGACGGTGATCGGCCTGGAGGTGCATTGTGAGCTCGCTACCGCGAGCAAGATGTTCTGCGGTTGTCCGAACGAGTTCGGCGACGAGCCCAACACGAACGTGTGCCCGGTATGCCTGGGTCTGCCCGGCTCGCTGCCCGTGCTCAACGCGAAGGCCGTCGAGTACGCGCTGCGCGTCGCCGAGGCGCTGAACCTACGCGTGCCCGAGCGTTCGGTGTTCGCGCGCAAGAACTACTTCTATCCCGACATGCCGAAGAATTATCAGACGTCGCAGTACGACGAGCCGATCACGATCGATGGTTGGCTCGACATCGACGGCGTGCGCGTCGGCATCACCCGTGCGCACCTCGAGGAGGATACGGGCAAGTCGCAGCACGTGGGCGTGGGCGGTCGCATCCACGACGCCGACTTCTCGCTGGTCGACTACAACCGCGCCGGGGTGCCACTGCTCGAGATCGTGTCCGAGCCCGACCTCCGTTCGGCCGAGCAGGCGAAGCGCTACGTCGAGGAGCTGCGCGCGACGTTGCTCGCGGTGGGTGTGTCGGACGTGAAGATGGAAGAAGGGTCACTCCGGATCGACGCCAACGTGTCGGTGCGTTCTCCCGGATCGTCGGAGTTCGGCACGCGGGCCGAGATCAAGAACCTGAACTCGTTGCGGTCGCTGATGCGGGCGATCGAGCACGAAAGTGATCGCCAGTGGGCGTTGACGCAGGCCGGCGAGAAGGTCGTGCAGGAGACGCGTCACTGGGACGAGGAGAGTGGGCGGACGATCTCCGGTCGCTCCAAGGAGGAGGCGCACGACTACCGGTACTTCCCCGAGCCCGATCTCGTGCCGGTCGAGCCGACGCAGGAGATGCGCGATCGGGTGCGCGCGTCCGTGCCCGAGCTGCCGGCGGCGCAGCGGGCGCGCTACGCGGAGCAGTGGGGAATCGGTGCGGAGGACGCGCGGATCCTCGTCGAAGTGCCCGGCCTCGCCGACTATGCGGAGCGCGCGGTCGCCGCGTTGAGCGACGGCGATGGTGGCTCGGCGAAGGACGTCGTCAACTGGGTGCGCCAGGAAGTGTTGGCGTACGTCAACGAGACCGGACTCTCGCCCGCGGTACTCGCGCCCGAGATGCTCGCCGAGCTCGTCGGACTGGTCGCGTCGGGAACGATCTCGCGCCAGCAGGCAAAGGACGTGCTCGCCGAGTCGCTGCGCGAGGAGAAGTGGCCGCGCACCATCGTCGAAGCGCGGGGTATCGCCCAGGTCAGCGACGAGGGAGCGATCGCGGACGTCGTCGACCGCGTGCTCACCGCGAATGCAGGCGTCGCGGACGAGTACCGCGCCGGCGACGAAGCCGCCAAGAAGAAGAAGTGGGTCTTCCTGATGGGTCAGGTCATGCGCGAGCTCAAGGGCCAGGGAAACGCGCAGGTGATCAACCGGATTCTCGAACGGCGCCTCGCGGGCGAGTAGCGCAAGCGCAATACGCGCCATGGGACGGCCTAGTGCATGTTGTCGAGGGCCGATCGCGCTCGCGTGAGAGCTGTTCCCGATATGACGGCATCCCAGGTTTCGAGGCTTGGGTCTTGCGGGCGATTCTCATGTTCGTAGCGGTTGCGGACGCGGTCGAGGGACGCGCGCCGGTTGCCGGCTTCGGAGTCGAGGTACTCCGCGGCGCTGAGGAGAGATGTGACATCGGCCTCGTGTAACGCAACGCGAAGGGCTCGCAAGGCCTCGGCGACGTGCGGCCTGAGATTCCGCGGTACCTGAGCGACTCGATTGTCCAGGACCGCGAGGAGTCCGCGGGCCCGATCCAGATCCCGGGGGAGCAGTCGGGGCGGCTCTTTCGCTGAAGGACCGGCGTGATATTGATCTACGAGCGCGCTCAGAGCGGGTACGTCGAGAGCAGCGGCGGTCTCGACCGCTCGGCGGGCACGAAGATGGGTTTCGGCCCGCCAGGTGAGCGCCGATGCGGCGATTATCAGCGAGATCACACCGAGCGCGACTGCGCTGCGAAGGGGACGCAGTCGTCGGACCGTTGGCGGCGACGAATTGATCGAGACGGCCTTGTCGAGCAGCCACGACAGTGCGATGCCTGCTGCGACGGCGACGCACGCGTCGAACACGGAACGAAGGCGTGGTACGGCGAGGCTCAGGACGCAAACGATGGAGAAGTACAGCGCAGCGATGGTAAGGAGTTGTGCCGTTGCGGAACGTCGTGCGTAGATGAGCGCAACGATGCCCGCGCCCGTGACCACATAGAACAACGGGAGTGTCCAATGCCGCACCTCCATGTTCCGTCCGTCGAGTTGTTCGGCATCCCGGTTCCGACCGGGCCGCAGTTCCAGCCATTTCCCCATGTTCATCCGAACGACTTCGAACAGGCGCGTCGGATTCGCTCGCACGTCGTGAAGCGCCTTTGTCCGAAGTTGATCATCCAGATCGACTTCGTCCAGAGCGTGAAGCCTCATCGCAGTGAACCGCGGGTCGAAATACGCGTCCACGAACCCCTTCGACTCTCCGGCCTCCTTCGAGTAGGTCGCATTGAGATTGAATCCATTCGTGGTGACGATCACCGGGCCGCCCACATTCACCCAGTTCCGGATCACCCATGGCGACACCACGATCAACGCAACCACAACCAGGCGAACCGCATGCCGCCATCCCGTCCGCCACAGCACCCAGGCGGCGATCGGGACGAGGATCCACTGGGCGCTCGCTCGGTCGAGCATCAAAAAGGCCAGCGAGATCCCCGCGAGAACGGTGCGACCGTCGGCCAAGAACAGCACCGAGGCAAACAGCAACATCACAGCAATCGACTCGACCAGCAGCGTGACATCGTTCGCGATCAACGGTGGGTACAACGCCACGACGATCCCCGCACACAACCCCGCACGCGATCCACCGACCCGATTCGCGAGCACCGCACCGAGCACCGCCACCGCGGAGCCGGCAACGACGTTGACACCTTGCGCGACGCCGACATGCGCGCCGAACACGCGAAACCCAACCGCGAGAACCGTGGGATACAGCGGCGGCCGAATGGCGGTCGCGTGCGTAAAGCCGAAGGGCAGCGTGAAGACATAGCCATGACCGTCGGACACGGCGCGGCCGATCGCGTAGTAGCTATCGGCATCGCTGGTCGGTCGGTAGCCCCGCATGAACACGAGCACATAACCGACACGCACGCAGAGGGCGATCGCAGCAATCAGACCGAGCCGCCGAGCGCTCACGACTGCAGGCTCAGCCTCATCGGCGCATATGCGCCGCAATCGAGTGCGCGTACGCCTGGATCAGTTGCGGCGGTATTCGTCGGGTGGACCGTCGCCGGTCGAGGGGGATTGGGGGCCGGTCGTCGTCGAGACGACGATCCCGCGTAGGTGCGCCGCGCTGATATCCAGCGCCGCGCTGAGCGTCTCGAGCACGTGCATCTCGGACAACGAGAGTGGACCGTCGGCGAGGCCGACGCGCGCGACCTGTCCGATGAATGTCTCTTTTCCCTGTGGGTTCAGACCCTGGGCCAACGGCGCGAGATATTCGCCGAGCTGCGACGCGTCGAGCGCCGCGAGATCGCGGTTGAGCCACGACTCGTCGTAGTTCTCGGCTCCGGTCGTGCGCGCGGCGTCGACCGCGGCGAGTCGCGCCGCATCGTTCGTTTCGTCTCCGGCTGCGAGCATCGACATCGAGGCGACTCGCATCGCACCGCGCAGGTTTTCGGTGAAGGATGCCGAAGTGGGCGTACTCAAGACCTCGGGCTGGAAGCGCGTACCGCAGGTCGAGCACTTCACCTGCTCGCCGAGCACCTTTCCGACCGGGAACAGCGGGATGAAGAACAGCGTGAACCAGCGGCGGATCTGTTGCAGAACGTACGCGCGGTCGGCGCCACAGCGCGAACAGAAGAACGCGCCGGTCGACACTGTCTTGGCGCGGGCTCTGAAACCCCAGATGAGAATCATGGGACGGACGGTACTACTCGACGTGGTGAGCTGCCGCGGCGCGAGCGAGACTGTGGGTGTGACCGATGACGCGCAGGCGGTGCGCGAGTTCACCAATGAGCTTGCCGGTGCACTCGCGAACGTCGCTGCTGACGCCCTCGTCGGCGTATATCTGCACGGTTCGGCGGTGTTGGGCGACTGGATCGCGCCAGCGAGTGACGTCGACGTGCTTGTCGTCGTCGGAGACGGTGTGTCGTCGATCGTTGCCGACCGGATGGCCGAGGTGTTGCGCGCCGATCGTGAATGTCCGGGTGCCGGACTCGAGCTCTCGGTGGTGGAGGCCGGCGCCGCATCCGCTCCGACCGCGCCGTGGCCATTCGTATTCCACGCAGCCACGACTCACAATGATCGAAAGATTGTGTGGGGAACACCCCGACGGGGCGACGCCGATCTGATCCTGCACTACGCCATCGCGCGCGATCACGGTTGGGCGGCGTACGGTCCGGAGCCCCGGCTGGCCGTCGGTGCCATCCCGGAAGGCGTCGTCGCGAACCAACTGGCCCAGGAACTTCGTTGGGCCGTCGAGCACGCCGGCGCGTCGTATGCGATCCTGAACGCGTGTCGCGCCTTGCGTTATCGCGAGGAGCGGACGCTGTGTTCCAAGACGGATGGCGGCAACTGGGCGCGGGCTCGTCGCGTGCAACCCGCGCTCGTGCAAGCTGCGCTCGACGATCGCCGCCTCGGCGTGTCCTCACCGATTGCCGAGGTCGTCGCCGAGTGGGTGCTCGCCGTCGCCGCAGACCTGTCTTGACCGGGTTGCTATCTCTGCTTCCCGCGGAAGCCTTCGAGCACACGCGCGACGCGCTCGCGTGCCAGCTTGTCGGGGGCGTCGAACGAGACGCGTTGGACGATGTCTCCGTAACGTTCGTGCATCCGGGGCCCGATCTCCTCCGGAGTCCCCGACACGCTGAACGTATCGACGATCTCGTCGGTGATCATCGACGCCATCGTCGCCCAATCGCCGGTCTTCGACAGTCGGTTGAGCTCTGATTGCAGCTCGCCCCAACCGTGCGTGTCGAGCACCACCTTGTATGCGGGGGTCGAGCCGTAGAACGCGAGCCTCGCTCGCATCGCGTCACGGCCGCGCGCGAGCTCCTCTTCCGACTCCGCGACGATCACCATCGCCGGGAACGCGATCTCGAGCTGCGAACGGCTCCGGCCGCTCTTGCCCAGTCCTCGTTCCAGCGCCGGCACCGTCGTCTCGCGCATGAACTTCTCGGTCGAGAACGGGTGGATCATGAAACCGTCGGCGACCTCGCCGGCGACCTCGGTCATGCGGGGCCCGACGCCTCCGAGGAAGATGCGCGGCACACCGAAGGGGTTCGGGCCCGGGTCGAAGAACGGCGTCATGAGCGTGTGTGTGTAGAAGTCGCCATGGAAGTCGAGCTTGGTGCCTTCGTGCCAGCGCGCCCAGATGGCGCGTACGGCGAGCACCAGCTCGCGCATGCGCTCGACCGGCTTCGACCACTCCATGGAGAACCGCTTCTCGATGTGCGGCTTGATCTGCGTGCCGAGCCCGAGGTTGAAGCGGCCTCGAGACGCGAGCTGCAGGTCGTACGCGGATTGGGCAAGTGTCATCGGATTGCGAGCGAACGCGATCACCACCGCGGTGGTCAGCTGCACGCGTTCGGTGTGCTCGGCCGCGAGCAGGAGCGGGAAGAAGCCGTCGTGCGCACCTTCGAACGAGTAGATGCCGTCGTACCCGGCCGCTTCGATCCCACGAGCCGCGTCGGGTACGGTGTGCAGGTCGGTGGTCGTCAATGCGGCGTCGACGAGCATGTGCGATCCCTACGATTGGGCGATGGAGCACTTCGGCCCGGAAACCTACGGCGAGCGGGTCGCCGACGTCTACGACGAGTGGTACAGGCCGGTCGACACCGCGGCTGAGGTGGCGCTGTTGACCGAGCTCGCGCACGGCGGGCGAGCGCTTGAGCTCGGCATCGGCACTGGGCGGGTCGCGCTTCCGCTCGCGGCCAGAGGCGTCGAAGTGCACGGGATAGACGCTTCGCCTGCGATGGTCGAGCGGATGCGCGCGAAACCGGGTGGCGACGCGATTCCGATCACGATCGGCGACATGGCCGACGTGCCGGTCGACGGCGAGTTTGCGCTCGTGTTCGTTGTGTTCAACACGTTCTTCCAGCTCTACTCACAGGAGGCGCAGTTGCGTTGCTTCAGCAACGTCGCCGCGCATCTGCAGCCGGGCGGGCGCTTCGTGATCCACGCGTTCGTGCCCGACACCTCGCGCGTCGAATCAGGCCAGCACCTCGCGGTGAAGGAGGCGTCGCTCGATCGGGTGCGCCTCGACGCGAGCGTGTTCGACGGATACCAGCAACGGCTCGATACCACGCAGGTGCGGATCACTGAGGACGGCATCCGCCTCGTCCACGCGAAGCTGCGGTTCGCGTGGCCGCCTGAGCTCGACCTCATGGCCCGGCTCGCCGCCCTGACTCTCGAACATCGCTGGGCGACGTTCGACAAGCAACCGTTCAGCGGCGAGAGCGTCTTCCACGTCTCCGTCTATCGCGCATGATCTGGCGGGTCGCGTGCAGGCCGGGGATGCCGGTGACGCCGCCTCCTCCGTGCGTGGCGCTGCTCGCCTGATACAGCCCGGCGATGGGGGTGCGGAAGTCGGCGTAGCCGGGCGCGGGACGCATGTGGAACATCTGGTCGGGTGACAGCTCGCCGTGGAAGATGTTCCCGCCCACGAGGCCGTACTCGTGCTCCATCTCGAACGGTCCGATGACCTGCCGGTGGAGGATCGAATCTGTGAACCCGGGTGCGACCGCGTCGACGCGTGCGATGACCCGATCGGCGTACGCGTCGAGAGCCGGCGCGTCCTGCGTGGTCGCGTACGTGTGTGGAACCCATTGTGTGAACATCGACACGACATGCTTGCCCTCGGGCGCGAGCGTCGGGTCGAACACGCTGGGGATGCAGATGTCGGCGAAGGGCAGGGTCGCCGTGCGGCCCGCGACCGCGTCCTGGAACGCGCCCTCGATGTCGTCGAGCGACTCGGCGAGCACGATCGTGCCGCCGTGCACCTCGGGGTCGTAGCCGGGCTTCGCCGTGAAATCGGGCAGCCGATCGACGGCGACGTTCACCTTCACGGTGCCGCTGCGTGAGCGCCAACTCTCGATGCGCTCGACGAAGTCGGTCGGCAGCAGAGCCGGGTCGATGTGCTCGAGGAAGGTGATCTTCGGATGGGTCGCGGCCACGACGACGTCCGCGCGGATCTCCTCGCCCGATTCGAGCGTCACTCCCTCTACGCGCCCGTCGCGAGCGTCGATGCGGGCGACAGGCGCGTCAGTGCGCACGGTTGCGCCGTTGGCGATCGCAGCGTCGCGCAAGGCCCGGCTCACCGCACCCATGCCGCCCTCCGGGAAGCCCCACGAGCCGAGCTGGCCTTCGCCGACGTCGCCGATCTTGTGATGTGCCATCACGTATGCGGTCCCCGCCGACCGCGGCCCGGCCCACGTACCGATCACGCCACTCACCGCGAGCACGCCCTGCATCTGTGGTGACGTGAAGTACTCGTCGAGCAGGTCGGCGATGCTCATCGTGAACAGGCGCGTGACGTCGGCCGTGCCGTCGACACCGAGCCGGCGCAATCGCCACGCGAGCCGCAACTGGTCGACGAGGTCGCTCGGTCGGCGCGACCCCACGCGCGGCGGGATCGTCGTCAGCAGCGGACCGAGCACGCCGGCGAGGCTGCCGAGCCAAGAATCCCAGCGTTCGTACGCGTCCGCATCCGCCTTCGAGAACTGTGCAATTTGTTCGCGGCGGCGCCCGGGATCGTCGGGGAGTTGCAGCGCGCGACCGTCGCGATGCGGCGCGAAGTAACCGCGCTGCGGGTACACCTTGTAGCCGTGCCGCGCGAGCTCCAGCTCTTGCACGATCGTCGGGGGCATGAGGCTGACGACGTACGAGAGCGCGGTGACGTTGAACTCCGGCCCCCACGGCTGTTCCGTCGTCGCCGCGCCGCCGACCTGCGATCGTCTTTCGAGCACGGTGACGCGCGCCCCTCGTCGCGCGAGGAGGCCGGCCGCGACGAGCCCGTTGTGCCCACCCCCCACGACGACGGCATCGAACCCGTCGGAGCTCATCGCGCGATCTGCCCGAGCAGTGGGCGCCAGCGGTCGAGGGGGAGGGGCCGCGCGCCCGGGTCTTTCGCGGACTCGTCGGCGCGGCGGAGTGCGAGGATCGCGGCGAGGTCGGCATCCGACGCGAGTGCGGCGATGCCGGGCGCGTCGAGCACGTCGCCCTGCAGCCCCAATGTTTCGACGCTGCGCGGGCTGAGCTGGGCACGGTAGGCGGGATCGGTGGCGACCAGATAGCGCTTGGCGTCGACGTGCGCACCGACGAGCCGTGCGACGCGCGGGCCGAGCAGCGGCTCGACCAGTTCGGCTCCCCGGTGCGCGTGGTCGTGATGGTCGTGCGGGAAGGCGATGTCGGCGATGTCGTGCACGAGCCCCGCTACGGCCAGCTCCGCATCATCGGGATGGGACGCTCGCAGGTTGGCACCGCACTGGAGCGCGTGCGCGAGACCGTCGACATCGGGTTCGTCGTGCACGCCGGCGCCCCGCGCGAGGAGCGCCAGGAGCTCGTCGACGGATGCGGGCGGAGTCACCTTCCCATTGTGACGTGCCGATCGGGCCTACGGCCAAGGGTTCGGACACAGTGGCGACGCTACCCTTGCGCTCCATGACCGACATGAAGCCGCGCAGTCACGAGGTCACCGACGGCATGGAGCGCGCGCCCGCCCGGGCGATGCTGCGCGCCGTCGGCATGACCGACGCCGACTGGGGCAAGGCGCAGGTCGGCGTGGCGTCGAGCTGGAACGAGGTCACGCCCTGCAACATGCCGCTCGACCGGTTGGCCAAGCGGGCGAAGCAGGGAGTGCGCGACGCGGGCGGCTTCCCGCTCGAGTTCATGACCATCGCGATCTCCGACGGCATCTCGATGGGGCACGAAGGGATGCGCGGCTCCCTCGTGTCGCGCGAGATCATCGCCGACTCCGTCGAGTGTGTGATGCACTCCGAGCGGTTCGACGCACTGGTGACGTTCGCCGGCTGCGACAAGAGCCTGCCCGGCATGTTGATGGCCGCGGCGCGTGTCAACCTGCCGTCGGCGTTC
>JALYLU010000006.1:13090-23225 GCA_030774075.1 Actinomycetota bacterium
CCTCTACGGCGGTTCGATCCTGCCCGGCCACTACAAGGACCAGGCGCTCGACGTCGTCTCCGTGTTCGAGGCGGTCGGCGCGTGCGCGGCGGGCACGATCACCGAGAACGAGCTCGGTGAGATCGAGCGGCGCGCGTGCCCGACCGAAGGGTCGTGCGCGGGCATGTTCACCGCGAACACGATGTCGTCGATCGCCGAAGCAATCGGAATGGCGCTGCCGGGCTCCGCGTCGCCACCGGCTGTCGACCGGCGGCGCGATGACTACGCGTACGAGTCCGGGCGCGCGGTCATGCATCTGCTCGAGCTCGACCTTCGGCCGCGCCAGATCATGACCAAGGATGCGTTCGAGAACGCGATCGCGATCACGATGGCGCTCGGCGGCTCGACCAACGCGGTTCTCCATCTGCTCGCGATCGCGCACGAGGCGCGCGTCGAGCTCGACCTCGACGACTTCAATCGCATCGGTGCGAGGGTTCCGCATCTCGCCGACATGAAGCCGCACGGCAAGTACCACATGACCGATCTCGATCGCGTCGGCGGTGTGCAGGTCGTGATGAAGATGCTGCTCGACGGCGGCCTCCTGCACGGTGACTGCCTCACCGTCACCGGGAAGACCATCGCCGAGAACCTCGACCAGCTCGCGCCGCCCGGACCCGACGGCGACGTCGTGCACCCGCTTTCGACGCCCGTGCACGTGCAGGGCGGCATCGCCGTGCTGCGTGGTTCGCTCGCCCCGAAGGGTGCGGTCGTGAAGGTCGCCGGCCTCGATCAGATGCACTTCGAGGGCCGCGCCCGCGTCTTCGACGGCGAAGACCTCGCGATGGCCGCGATCCTCGCCGGGCGGATCGAGCCCGGCGATATCGTCGTGATCCGTTACGAAGGCCCCAAGGGCGGGCCCGGAATGCGCGAGATGCTCGCGGTGACGGGCGCCATGAAGGGCGCCGGTCGCGGTGCCGATTGCGCGCTCATCACCGACGGTCGCTTCTCGGGCGGCACGCACGGCTTCTGTGTCGGTCATGTTGCCCCGGAAGCCGTCGACGGGGGCCCGATCGCGTTCGTGGCCGAGGCCGACCGCATCGTGATCGACGCCGACGCGCACACGATCGACCTCCTCGTCGACGACGCGGAGCTGGCACAACGCAAGGCGAACTGGAAGTTGCCCGAGCCGCGCTACACCAGCGGCTTCCTCGCCAAGTACGCGCGTCTCGCGCGGGGTGCCGAGACGGGCGCGATCACGAACATCTGACCGACGTTCGCGCGCCGTGCCCGAGATTCTCGAAGTCGAAGCCGCGCGCAGGGTGCTCGACGCTCGTGCACTCGACCGCGAGATCGCAAAGGTGCACGCGCCGGATACCTGGTTCATGAAACGCGGGACGACCGCTGCCGCGCTGCGGCACGCGCTCGTCGGCAACGCCTTCACCGCGGCTCGCCGGCGCGGCAAGCAGATCGTGCTCGACACCCGCGACCCCGACGTCCGCGTCGGCGTGCATCTGGGGATGAGTGGTCGCGTGCTCGTCGACGACGAGGAAGCGGGCGATCCGCTGGTCTACGCGAGCAATCGGCGCACGCCGCGCTGGCACCGCTTCGGTGTCCGCTTCGCCGACGGCGGCGACTTCATGTTGCGCGACCCGCGCCGGCTCGGTGCCGTCGAGCTCGACCCCGACGAGAGCCGTCTCGGTCCCGATGCGCTGACGTTGTCGTTCGCCGAGCTCGACGGCGCTCTCGATCGGCGAACCGCGCCGATCAAGGCCGTGCTCATGAATCAACACCGGGTCGCCGGCCTCGGCAATCTGCTCACCGACGAGGTGCTGTGGCGCGCGGGCATCGATCCCGCCCGCGCCGCCTCGGCGGTCGAAACCGATCAACGGCGCGTGCTGCACAAGGCGATCCGCACGACGCTGCGGACGCTCGATCGCCGCGGCGGCTCGCACACCGGCGACATGCCCCGCACGCTCGACCGCCCGTGTCCGCGCGACGGTTCGATCCTTCGGCGCGACAAGGTCGGCGGCCGCACGACCTACTGGTGCCCGCTGCATCAGCACTGAGCTCGGGCGCCGAACGGCGACGGCCTTGCACCCACCACCGCAATCTGGTGTTAGGATCGTTGTGATGTTCGCCCCCTACCTCGTCGTAGTAGTTACGTAGCGCCCGGCACGCCCTCGCGCGCCGAGCGCTACCTCGCCCCTCGCCGCCGCGAGGGGTTTTTCATGCCCGGAATCGTCCGATCGGGCTGGGAAGCGCAACCGTTGGACCCCTCCGCAGGCCCTGTCCGCAGGGAGCGGGTGGGATAAGAGAGGAAACCATGAAGCTGACCGGAGCCCAGGCCCTCATCAAGAGCCTCGAGATGGAGCAGGTGGAGGTCATGTTCGGCCTCCCCGGTGGAGCGATCCTCCCCGTCTACGACCCGCTCATCGACTCCTCGATCCGCCACATCCTCGTCCGCCACGAACAGGGTGCGGGCCACATGGCGAGCGGGTACGCGCACGCGACCGGCCGGCCCGGCGTCGCCATGGTGACGAGCGGCCCGGCCGCGACCAACATCGTCACGCCACTGTGCGACGCGTACATGGACTCCGTGCCGATCGTCGTCATCACCGGTCAGGTCGCGTATTCGGTGATCGGCACCGACGCGTTCCAAGAGGCCGACACGGTCGGCATCACGATGCCCGTCACGAAGCACAACTGGCTGATCAGTGACGCGCAGGACATTCCGCGCGTCGTGCGGGAGGCGTTCCACGTGGCGACGACCGGGCGGCCCGGCCCGGTGCTCATCGATCTCCCGAAGGACGTCGCCAACGCTCCGATGGAGTGGTACTGGCCGGAGAAGGTCGACCTTCCGGGCTACAAGCCGAACGTGAAGGGTCACCCGCGGCAGATCAAGGACGCGGCCCGCCTGATCAACGAGGCGCGCCGGCCGGTCATCTACGCGGGCGGCGGCATCATGAATGCGGGCGCGTCGCGAGCGCTGCGCGAGCTCGCCGAGTTGACCGGTTTTCCGGCGGTCACGACGTTGATGGGCCGGGGCGCGCTTCCCGACGAGCATCCGCTGTGCCTCGGCATGCCGGGCATGCACGGCAACTACACCGCGGTGACGTCGATGCAGAAGGCCGACCTCCTGGTGACGCTGGGCGCGCGCTTCGACGACCGGGTGACCGGCAAGGTTTCGACGTTCGCGCCGGACGCCAAGGTCATCCACGTCGACATCGACCCGGCCGAGCTCGGCAAGGTGCGGTTCGCCGACGTGCCGATCGTGGGCGACGTGCGCGCGGTGATCGAAGAGCTGATCAAGGCCGTGAAGGCCGAACAAGCCAAGCATGACCCGGCGGATATCGCGCCCTGGATGGCACAGATTCGCGAGTGGCAGGATCGTTACCCGCTCAAGTACACGCAGGAGGAGGGCGGTCCGCTCAAGCCGCAGTTCGTCATCGAGCGCCTGCGCGACAACACGCCCGACGACTGCATCCTCGTCGCGGGAGTCGGCCAGCACCAGATGTGGGCCAGTCAGCTGTGGAAGTTCAAGCAGCCGAACACGTGGGTGAACTCGGGTGGGCTCGGCACGATGGGATACGCGGTCCCCGCCGCGGTCGGTGCGAAGGTCGGCCGGCCCGATCGCATGGTCTGGGCCATCGACGGCGACGGTTGCTTCCAGATGACCGCGCAGGAGCTCGTCACCGCGTCGGCGGAGCGGATCCCGGTGAAGATCGCGATCCTGAACAACGCGTACCTCGGGATGGTGCGGCAGTGGCAGGAGCTCTTCTACGAGGAGCGCTACAGCGAGGTGTACCTGTCGCCCGACCTACCCGACTACGTGAAGTGGGCCGAAGCGATGGGCTGTGTGGGTATGCGCGTCGACAACGCCGACGACGTCGTGGCCACAATCGAGAAGGCCAACGAGATCGACGATCGGCCGGTCGTGATCGACTTCCGCACCGACTGGCGCGAGAAGGTGTACCCGATGGTCGCCGCGGGTGCGTCGAACGATGACATCATCCTTGGTCCGGAGTTCGGGGAGGGCGGGCGATGACGAACCGCGTTCCCCATCACATCTTGACGGTCACCGTCGAGAACAAGCCGGGCGTGTTGTCGCGCGTGGCAGGACTGTTCTCCCGGCGGGCCTTCAACATCGTGTCGCTCGCGGTCAGCCCGACCGACGACGAACGCTTTTCGCGCATGACGATCGTGGTCGACGCGGAATCGGCGCCGCTCGAGCAGGTCGTGAAGCAGCTCAACAAGTTGATCCCGGTGATCAAGATCACCGAGGTCCCACCCTCGGAAGGTGTCGAGCGCGAGCTCATGCTCGTGATCGTGAAGGCCGCGGCCGAGACGCGCGGCCAGGTCACGGAGCTGACCGCCATTTTCGAGGCCAAGATCGTCGACGTCGGTTACGAAGCGATGACGATCATGGTCGTCGGCGAACCCGAGAAGCTCGACGCGTTCAGCGACCTGGTCAAACCCTTCGGCATCATCGAGCTGCAGCGCACGGGCCGCATCGCCCTGCCGAAGCTGGCGCGTGAGTCCACCCGGCTGCGTTCGGTCAAGACGTCCCGAGGCTGATTTCCGTTTCTTACGGGCATTGGCGACACTGTTGGTCGTCACCGGCCCGAATGTTCCCAAGCCGCATCTTCCACGAGGAGACTCCATTCGATGCCCGCCACCGTCTATTACGAAAACGACGCCGATCTCGGCCTGATCGCCGACAAGCTGGTCGCGATCCTCGGCTACGGCTCACAGGGCCACGCGCACGCGCTGAACCTGAAGGATTCAGGCATCGAAGTCGTCGTCGGTCTCCGCGCCGGTTCGAAGTCGAAGGCGAAGGCGGAAGCGGCAGGCTTGCGCGTGCTCCCGACGGCCGACGCCGTGCGCGAAGCCGACATCGTCATGGTGCTACTGCCCGACACCGAGCAGAAGAAGGTCTACGAGGCCGACATCGCACCGAACCTGGTCGACGGGAACTCGCTCGCGTTCGCGCACGGCTTCAACATCCACTTCGGACAGATCGCCCCGCCCGCGGGCGTCGAGGTGTGGATGATCGCGCCGAAGGGTCCCGGGCACCTCGTGCGGAGGACCTACGAGGAGGGCGGCGGCGTTCCGTGCCTCGTCGCGGTGCACAACGACGCGACGGGCAAAGCCAAGCAGACTGGGCTCGCGTACGCGAAGGGCATTGGCGGGACGCGCGCCGGAGTGCTCGACACCACGTTCGAGGAAGAGACCGAGACCGACCTCTTCGGTGAGCAGGTGGTGCTCTGCGGCGGTCTCGTCGAGCTGATCCGCAACGGCTACGAGACGCTCGTCGAGGCCGGCTACCAGCCGGAGAGCGCGTACTTCGAGACGCTGCACGAGGTGAAGCTGATCGTCGACCTGATCTATGAGGGCGGCATCGCGGCGATGAACTACTCGATCAGCGACACCGCGGAGTACGGCGAGATGTCCCGCGGCCCACGCGTCGTCACCCCGCAGACGAAGGCCGAGATGAAGAAGATCCTCGGTGAGATCCAGTCGGGCGACTTCGCTCGGGAGTGGATCGCCGAGAACGAGAACGGTCGCCCGAACTTCAACCGCATGCGCGATGCGGCGGCGGCGCACCCGATCGAGAAGGTCGGCGCCGAGCTGCGCTCGATGATGCCGTGGATCGCGGCCGGGAAGCAGCGCGTGCAGGACGTCTCTGGAGGTTAAGCGCCGTGAGTTGTTTCGGGTTGATTCAGATGATCTTGATCGCGTCGAGGACGCGCGCCGCATAGGCATCGTCGCCTTCGACCTTCACGAGGTCGCGCCACGGCGCTCGCCTGGTGCCCCAGATCACGAAGTCGTGATCGGTGCCGTGCACCGTTGCCGCCGCGTCGACGCTCGCCTTCTCGCTCACGACGACCCGCCCCTCGTCGCCGCCGGGCGCGATCGTCCACGTTCCGCCGCCGGGACCCTCGAGCCTGAGCACGAGTGGCCGGTCGACGACGCCGGCGAGGGCGTCGGCGCACATCCACGGCAATCCCGCGATCATCCATTCGATCGTGGGGCGCAGGCGCATCTCGTCGCGCGGCGGTTGCGGTCGATCGATCGAACCGTTCGGCGTCAGGATGTCGTTGCGCAGGTGCGTGTAACCGTCGAACAGGAACGTGCTCGGCAGGATCGACATCGGATGCGTGCCGAGCTCACCCATCGCCAGCATCGTCTCGGAGAGCGGCGCGTCCTGCACACTCGCGAAGACGTTCGCGGCTTGTTCGCTATACGTCTCGTACTCGTCGATCACGGCCTCGATGGGCCACGTCCGGCGTTCGGCGACCGCCGGCTCCATGGCTCGCTCCGTGCCGCTGGTGGTGTCCGGCAAGAAGGCGGGGTCGATGACACCATGCAGTGTGCAGGCCATGTGGCCCATTACGTCGCGAACCGTCCAGCCCGCACACGCGGACGGGAGGAGCCACTCCTCGGCCGTCATGTCCTTTGCGACGGTCAAGATCGCCTCGCGCTCGGCGCGGAATCCCTCGACTGCGAGCTGACTCATGAGGCCCCCTAGCTCCGCGGAACCTGCGACCACGGCAGGTCTCGGTCGACGCGCGGTTCGCCGGGCAGGCCCAAGATGCGCTCGCCGAGGATATTGCGCATGATCTCCGACGTGCCACCTTCGATCGAGTTGGCGCGGGCGCGCAGGAACATCTTGCGAGACGAGCCGAGCGGCGCGTCGAGGCCGGCCTCGTCGGGTCGCGTGAACGTGTAGTCGTAGCCGATGAGGCCGTCGGCGCCGAGGAGGTCGACGCACAGGTCGTATGTCGCCTTGTTCATATTGGCGAGCGCGAGCTTGGCGATCGAACCCTCCGGGCCGGGATTGCCGGCGCGGGCCTTGGCGGAAGCGCGCTGGTTCGTGTAGCGCAAGACCTCGCTCTCGATCCACAGGCGCGCGATCCGGTCGCGGCTGACCGCGTCGCGCTCGGCCGCGGGTCGCTTGCTCCACAGATCGAGTGCCTCCTGGATGCCCGATACGCGCTTGCCATTGCTACCGCCGCCGCTCGCGGCGCCGATCGTGGTGCGCTCGTTCATCAACGTGGTCATCGAGACGCGCCAACCGTCGCCGATGTCGCCGATGCGATCGGCGTCCGCGATGCGCGCGTCGGTGAGATATACCTCGTTGAACTCCGCCTCACCTGTGATCTGGCGCAACGGCCGCACCTCGACGCCGCGCGCGTGCATGTCGACCATGAAGTAGGTAAGTCCTTTGTGCTTCGGGAGCTCCGGATCGGTGCGCGCCACGAGCATTCCGCGATCGGCGACGTGCGCGAGCGTGTTCCATACCTTCTGTCCGTTGACGACCCACTCCTCGCCGTCGCGCACGGCGCGCGTCGCGAGCCCCGCGAGGTCGGAGCCCGCGCCCGGCTCGGAGAACAGCTGGCACCAGATCTCCTCGCCCGTGAACATGGGTCGCAAAGCACGCCGACGGAGGTCGTCGCCGCCGTGCGTCACCACCGTCGGGCCCGCGAGCGAGAGGCCGAAGAACAGCGTGCCGTGCGGTGCCGCGGCACCGGCTTCGCGGAGGCGCCGGTCGATGTGACGCTGCCCGATGGGCGGAAGATTCAAGCCGCCGAAACCTTCGGGGAAGTGCACCCACGCCAGGCCCCGGTCGTATTGCGCGCCGCGGAAAGCGGCCTGGTCGGTGCGCTTCGGGTCGTGCGAATGCAGCAGATCGTCGATCACGGCGTCGACGCGGGAGAGATCGTTGTCGGCCATGCGGTGAGCGTAACGTCATCGCGTGCGCGGCGTGCTGGCGGTCGACCAGCCGGACCTGTTCTACGCCCGCCAGCAGATGGCCTTCTCACTCGGCGCGCACATCATCCTGGCGTGCGTCGGCATGTCGGTTCCCTTCCTCGTCGTGCTCGCCGAGTGGAAAGGACAGCGCACCGGCGATCTCGTCTACGCCACGCTCGCGCGCCGGTGGGCGAAGGCGATGGGCGTGCTGTTCGCGGTCGGGGCGGTGTCGGGCACGATCCTGTCCTTCGAGTTCGGGATCCTATGGCCGCGCTGGATGGGGCGCTTCGGCGACGTGATGGGGCTGCCGTTCGCGATCGAAGGTTTCGCGTTCTTCCTGGAAGCGATCTTCATCGGGATCTATCTCTACGGTTGGGACCGATTGCCGCCGCGCGTCCACCTCTGGGCCGGTGTCCCGATCGGCATCGCCGGCGTCGCGTCGGCGTTCTTCGTGGTGGCCGCGAACGGGTGGATGAACGACCCGACCGGATTCACCATCGACCCGAGCGGCAACGTCGCGCGGGTGAGCCCTTGGGGCGCGATGTTCAACTCGGCGCTGTGGCCCGAGGCGATCCACATGATCCTCGCCGCGTTCATCGTCGGCGGCTGTCTCGTCGCGATGCCGTACGGGTGGGCCATGCTGCGCGGACGCCGGACACGCTACGAGCGGATCGGGCTGCTGCTCCCGCTGACGGTCGCGATGCTTGCGGCGCCATTGCAGCTCCTCGCCGGCGATTGGGCCGCGCGACATGTTGCTCGGCACCAGCCCGCAAAGCTCGCGGCGATGGAAGGTCTATACGAGACGACCAAGGGCGCGCCGTACCACTTGGGCGGGATCTACGTCGACAACGAGGTCAAAGGCGGCGTTCCGATCCCCGACCTCTTGTCGATCCTCGCGTTCCACGATCCGAACGCCGTGGTGACCGGACTCGCCGCCGTGCCACCCGGCGACCGGCCCCCGGTCAACGTCGTGCGCACGGCCTTCCAGCTCATGGTCGCGATCGGCACGGCGATGCTCGGGCTCGGATTGTGGATGCTGCTCGCGTGGCGGAAGCGACGCACGATTCCCCGCTCGCGGTGGTTCCCGCGCGTTGTTGTGGTGGCGGGGCCCGCCTCCATCGTCGCGCTCGAATGCGGGTGGATCACGACCGAGGTAGGACGCCAACCCTGGATCGTCTGGCAGGTCATGCGCGTGCGCGACGCTGTCACCGATGCGCCGAACATCCGCTTCGGCTACTACCTGTTACTGGCTGTCTACGCGGTCATGGCCGGGTTCACGATGATCGTGCTGCGACGCCTCATGCGGGTGCCCCTCCCGGACGAGCTGGACGAGAACGCATGACGCTCGCCGACGCGTGCGCGGCGGTGATGTTCGTCGCAATCGCCTTGTACGCGCTGCTCGCGGGCGCGGATTTCGGCGCCGGTTTCTGGGATCTTCTCGCCGGCGGCGCCGAACGCGGGCGAGCGCCGCGGGCGCTCATCGAGGAGTCGATTGCTCCCGTCTGGGAGGCGAATCACGTCTGGTTGATCTTCGTGCTCGTCACGCTGTGGACCGCGTTCCCGGCCGCGTTCGCGCCGATCATGTCGACCCTCTACATTCCGCTCACGCTCGCGGCGATCGGCATCATCCTGCGCGGCGCCGCGTTCGCGTTCCGCAAGGTCTCGGAGACCCTTCCGCTGCGCCGCCTGTTCGGTGTGACATTCGCCTCTTCGTCGGTGCTCACGCCGTTCATGCTCGGTGCCGTCGTAGGCGGGATCGCGTCGGGACGTGTTCCCGCGGGCGAGCAGACCGGCGACGTGCTGCGCAGCTGGCTGAATCTCACGTCGATGCTCGGGGGTGTGATGGCAGTGGTGGTGTGCGCGTTTCTCGCGGCGGTCTATCTCACCGCCGACGCCGAGCGTCGGGGCCGCCCCGAAATGGTCCGCGCCTTCCGGCGCCGCGCGATCGCCAGCGCGGTGGTCGCCGGAGCCGTCGCGCTCGCGGGCGTCGTCGTGCTGAACCACGACGCACCGGAGTTGTTCCACGGCCTGACGCACCGCGGCGCGCCACTGATTGTCCTGGCGGCGGGGGCGGGCGCAGCGACGCTCGTGCTCCTCGGTCGGTCCGAGTACGCATTGGCGCGCCTTTCGGCCGCGCTCGCCGTCGTCGCGGTTCTCTTCGGGTGGGCGGCCGGGCAGTATCCGTACATGCTCGAGCCCGGACTCCGTATCTCCGGTGCCGCCGGCGCGCACGCGACCCTCGTCGCGATTCTCGTCGTCCTCGGTGCCGGCGCGGTGGTACTCGTGCCCGCGCTCGTGTGGTTGTTCGTACTGATGCAGCGGGGAACCCTGGCGGGCGAGGGCTGAACTACTTGGTCGTGGCGATGCCACCGTCGACGGGGATCACCGCGCCGGTGATGTATGC
>JALYLU010000007.1:0-18514 GCA_030774075.1 Actinomycetota bacterium
GCCGGGGCCACGACATCGGCTGTCGCCGGGATCGTGACGAGAAGTCGTTCGAGCCGCTGGCGGCCGTGCACGGTCACGGTCGCTTCGACCATCCCGTCACCGCAATTGGCGAGCGCGTCGACGCGGCGAGGCGTCGGCAGCGCGTCGACTGCGTCGGCCGAAAGGCGCAGGGTCACGGTCTCCTCGCCGCCGAGGTCGAACCAGTCGGGGATCGCGGTGTCGGGTGGCGGTTCGAACTGCGTCGCGCCGAGCTCGGCGGACACGATGCGGTCGACACGGAACCATTTCGCATCGCCGTTTTCGAGGTCGCGTGCCCGCACGTACCAGCGTCCCCAATTGGAGAACACCAACCACGGCTCGATCGTCCGGTCGCGTGCCTCGCCCCGATCGTTGACGTAGCGGATGCGGAGTGTGCGGAGGAGGCTGCTCGCCCGTTCGACGACGCCGAGGTGCGGGGGTGAGTCGATTGCGACGATGACGTCGGCCGCGATGGTCTGTTCGAGCTTGCGGAGGGCACGATCCAAGTTCGGCGCGGGTTCGGAGGACAGAGACCGGTAGACCGTGCCGGCGACGAAGAGGCGCAGTGCGGTGTCGAAGTCGGGTGGCTCGGACGCGAGGCTGCGGAGCCAGTTGTCCTCGGTGACGTGGAGGTAGTCGTCGGCGTCGAGCAGGAACGCGCCGACTTTGCTGACGAGATCTCCTTCGGTGGTTGAGAACTCGTGGTAGAGGACCGGCTCGAGCATCTCGTGCAGCGCGTCGCGGGTGACTCCCACGCGTTCTGCGACCTGGGCGAGCAGGACCGATCCGCCCTCCTCGATGATCGCGAGCGCGGCGGAGATTATCCGGAACGTCTCTTCCTTCGATCGGCGGGGCATCACATGCCCCGGGCAACGATCGCGGCGAGGTGGTCGCGCACGAAGGTCACGAGCGCAGGCGGGTCGACCACGATCGCGTGTTCGCGGAAACCGAGGAGGCGATCTCGGAACGACGCATAGTGGCGGACCTCGAGCTCGACGATGCCGAATCCGTTGGTGCGATCGACGACACGCCCGCCGAGCTCGTATTGCAGGTTCTGTATGTGGTCCTGTGCGACCCGCACGCGCGCGGTGACGGGCGAGTCGTGGCCCCAGTCGTTCGGGTCGAGGCGCATCTCGTCGACCGCGTCGAACTCCGTGGGGATCGTGTAACTATTCGGCGGGCCCGCGCCGACGATCGCCGCTTGGTCTGTTCCGGCGTCCTCGATTCGGTCGATGCGGAACTTGCGCAGGGCGTCGGCGCCGTGTTCTCGCCCGATGACATACCACTGCGTCTTCCAGCGCCCGACGGCATACGGGTCGAGCGTCCGCACGTGCTGGTGATATCCGAAGTGCACGGGCGAACGGGCGCGAATTGCCACGCACAGTTCCTGTACCCGGCTGGGGACGGAGAGCACGATCCGCTGCTCGCGTTCGTCGACGGCGGCGCCGAGCTCCCCGAGGATCGGCTCGTCGTCCATTCCGACAACGTCCACCGCCGCGGCTGCCGCAATCAGCGCCAACCGCTCGTCGGTGGTGAAAAACGGCGGCCGTAGGCGGTAAAGGTGTTCACGGTCGTGGTAGTCGACGTTGATGCCGAAGCCCGCTTCGAGATCGTCGAGGTCGCGTTGCAGGCGTTTGCGGGCGGTCTCCCACTCTTTAGTACCGGACGTCAGCTCTCCGTCGACGACGTAGCCGGGGACGTCGCGGGTGATGTCGGCAAGCGTGCAACCGGCGCGTTTCGTCTCGAGATAGGCCGTGAGCCCGAGGACGCGTTCGGTCAGATCCGCACCCAACGATTCCCTCCGGTGCCGCGCGCCACGAAGAGGCGAGCGTATTGCAGCGCGCGTTGCGCGCGGGCATCTAAGAACAACACCGATGTAATCGTCCCACCCCCTCCCCATGATCGGTCCACACCGACTGGCGGTGTCGCTTCCCCCGATACATGAGGAGTTCTGATGAGTGCACAACCCGCCCCGATCCACGAAGATCGAGTGACCGTCACGGACACTGCGATCTATATCTCGACGTTCACCGATACCGACGCCGACGTCATCCGCGTCGTCAAAGATGCCGACGATCAAATCGACGCGGTCCACAACTGCCTGCGCATCGGTGCGACGGCGTTGCGCGTTGCGAACACGGCCGTCGACGTCGACCTCGTCCAGCGTTCCTTCGATGATCTCGCCGATCGGCTCGACGTCCAGGTGAACGGTGCGGTCGACCAGATCCGGACGGCAACCGAAGGTCTGCTCGACGGTGACACCGGCAGCTTGCAGCTGGCCCTGACCAGGTTCCACGGTTCGATCGAGGAACTGCTCGGCGAGACCTTCGACCCGGATTCCAAAAAGAGTGTCGTGTCGACCATCGAGTCGCAGGTGGAAACCATCGTGCGGTCGGCGGTCGAAGGTGTGCGCGAGATCGTCGAGCCGGAGGGCGATCAGAGTCCGCTCGCCCGCCTGAAGGGCGAGATTCTCGTCGGCGTCAAAGGCGAGATCGACGGTGTCGTGCGTGAGATCCGTGACGTCTCGGAGCGGTTCGGCATCGCGGCCGCAGTCGCAGTGGAGCACGAGCGGACTGCGGCCAAGGGCTTCGACTTCGAGGACGTCGTCGACGCGTGCGTCGCGGAGATTTCGGCTGTACACGGCGACGCGCACGAGCACGTCGGCAAGGAGACGGGCGTAACCGGCTCGCAGGTCGGCGACGAGGTGGTGACCCTGGACCGCGAAGACACCCGCGGCCAAGCGGGCCGGTTTGTGCTCGAGGTCAAGAAGCGCAAGCTCGGCATGCGCAAGATTCAAGACGAGCTCGACGAAGCCATGCGGAACCGAGACGCGCTCGCCGCGATCGCGGTGTTCGACTCGCAGGCCAACGCGCCGACCACAGTGCCGTTCCACTACATCGATGACAAGGCGATCGTCGTCCTCGACGACAGTGGCACCGACACGGCCGCGCTCCGCTTGGCCTACATGTGGGCACGCTGGACCGTCCGTCGCAAGCTGACGAGCGATGCCGGCGACGCGATCGATCACGAGCGCGTTCGTTCGCTGATCGAGCAGGCGCGCCGCTCCATCGGCCGGGTGACGACGATCCGCAAGTGTCACTCGAGCGCGACGAAGGCGATCGAAGAGGCGAAGTCCGAGACCAGCCAGCTCGCCGACGAGGTGCGAGACGTGCTCTCCGACCTCGAGGCCGAACTCAGCCACTCGGTTGAGGTCGACCGGTGAGCGGCTGCATGAGTACCTCGCGCACGTTGCATCTCGTCGACATCGAGAACCTCGCCGGAGGTCCGGACGCGACCGGCGACGAGATCGTCGACGTCTTCGATCGCTACCTGCAGGTTTCGGCGTGGCGGCGCGGCGACCTCGTCGATGTCGCGGCGAACCCGGGGCTGACGCAGGAGTTCGCATGGCGTCTGCCCGTGGAATGCAGCGTGCACACCGCGCACGGTCGCGACGGCGCCGACCTGGCATTGCTCGCCCACGCGGCGCCCGAGTTCGTTGGTCGTCGAGCCGCGCGGCTGGTGATCGGCAGCGGCGACCACGTGTTCATCGCCCGGGCGTTGCAGGCGCGGGCGCTCGGAGTCGGTGTCGTCGTCGTGGCCCGCGGCGACGCCGTCCATGGCGGCTGGCGTGCCCACAACTTCCCGGTCCTCGACCTCGCTCGTCGTCGCATGCTGCGCGCCGCCTGACGTGATCTGCCCTTCTCGTATTTCTGTGTTCTGACCCGGAGGTCTTGTGTTGGACGCCAATGTCCGTTTCGATCATCAGCTGCTCGCAGTCGAGTCCGAGCACGCCGTGCATTGCATGCTCGAGCTCGATGTCCCCGCGGCCGCGGTCAAAGAGCGGGCGCCGCTCCACCTCGCGCTGGTCATCGATCGTTCCGGCTCGATGGCGGGCCGGAGCCTCGACGTCGCCAAAGACTGCGCGGAGTTTCTCGCCCGTCACCTGCAGTCGAACGATGAGCTCGCGGTCGTCACCTACGACGACACCGTCGATCTCGTGTTGCCGCTCGCGCCCGCGAAGCCGGTTGCCGCCCACGCGGCGATCGCCGCGATCGCGCCCGGGGGAAGCACGAATTTGTCGGGCGGATGGCTGAAGGGCCTCGAAGAACTGCGGCGCGCCGACGACGGCGTGCGCCGGGTTCTGTTACTCACGGACGGGCTCGCGAATGTCGGCGTCACGGACAAGGCGCAACTCGTGTCGATCGCGACCGGCACCAAAGAGCAGGCATCGACGACGACGATCGGGTTCGGCGCCGGCTTCGACGAGGACCTGCTCAACGCGATCGCGGACGCGTCCGGCGGCGCCTCCTACTTCGCGGAGACGCCCGACGACGCGCCGGGCATCTTCGCGGAAGAGTTCGAAGGGTTGGCGACGCTCGTGGCGCAGAACGTCAGCGTCGAGATCAGGCCCGGCGCCGACGTCGAGCTGCTCGCCGTCCTGAACGAGTACCCGTCGATCGCGGTTCCGGGCGGCGTGCAGGTGCAGGTCGGTGACGCGTACGGCGGTGAGCGGCGCCGGCTGGTCTTCCGCTTGCAGATCCCGGACGTCGCGAAACTCGGACCCGCGCGGGTCGCGGACGTGATATTGCGCTACGTGAATGTCGGCGAGCAGGTCGCGACGCACGAGACGACCATCCCGGTCATCGTCAATCTCGTCAGCGCGGACGAGGCCGCGGCCGCGACGCTCGACCAAGAGGTGGTCGACGAGGTCGTACTCCTGCACGCCGCCAACGCGCGCAAAGAAGCGGCGCGTCAGGCCGACGCCGGCCGCTTCGACATCGCGCGCGCGATGTTGCGCGATTCAGCGGACGAGATCCGGAGGATCGCACCCCATTCGGCGCGATCCGCCGAGCTCATGGACGAGGTGGCGATGCTCGAGACCCACACGTTCGCAATGAGTGAGGAGACCTACGAGCCGCTGACGAGGAAACGGATGATCGACGAGAGCCGCCGCCGCAACCGCGGCCGGAAGCCATGAACCGCGTCGTTGGCGCCGGCACTCGTTTCCGGTGAACAATCACGAGATGGACGGGGGCACCGACCACCAATGAAGGAAGCGCTATGACCCTTTCCTACGACCGACGGGCCGCTCCGGAACTGATGGCCGCCCTGATGCCGGGCGGATTCGCGCACTCCCTGGTGGAGTACGGACGAACGCAACCGCTCGATCTGCAGTTGCGCGGCTACAGCGGCAAGCAGGGTCACTGGGCGACGCTCTACGCCGGGCTGACCAAGGTGCTCGACCTTCACTATCGACCGACGAACGCCGGCGATCGATTCCGCCTCAACGCGCACCAGAAGTACACGGTCGCGAAGAAGGGGTGGCGCCCCGCGTGGCAGAAGGCGCAGCCCGCCGAGCAGCTTGCCGATGAGTGGACCGCGGTCGAGGACTACCTCGAGCGCGCCATACCCGCGGTCGTGGCCCGATTCCTCAAAGAGGGTGCCGTACAGTCGGCCATCAGTGGATTCGCTAGTTCCGACATGGTCGTGATCGACCGCGAGGCTTGCGTCACGTTTTCGAACCAGGCAGAGAAGAAGCGAGTCACCGGCGCGCTCGCGCGACCACTCCTGTCGGCGGTGGCGCCGCGCCGGGGCGCAGCCGCATGGTGGAAGACGGTGCCGGCCCGCCTCGGCGGTGAATGCGACGCGGTGGCCATTGACGCGAACGGCGACGTCTTGGCGATTGAGATCAAACCAGCGGGGGCGACGACCACCATCCGGTGGGCGCCATTGCAGGTTCGCCACTACACCAACCTCTTCACCGCGTGGATCAAGCAAACAAAGGACGCTGGCGATGTTCTCAAGGGCATGGTCGACCAACGCGAAAAGCTTGGGCTGGTTCGGAAACGACCGCCCACCCCGCCTGGGGCTACGGGTATCAAGAAGCCGATCACGGTGCGACCTGTTGTAGCCATTGGACGTCTTCACAGCAAGGCCGCGCTCGCCGGGCTCAAGGAGGTCCAGCAACGTCTCGTACACGCCGGCTTGAACGATCCGCCGCTCGAGATCTGCTCAGTCACCTTCGCCGGGAGGCTCGATCCGATCGCGTGACGCTTCATCTCACGCCGACGCAACTCGACCGCGCCGCCGGGGCACTCGTCGGTCTCGCCGCCGGCGACGCTCTCGGCGCAGGCTACGAATTTGGACCGGCTTTCTCGACGGCACCCGAAATGATCGGAGGCGGCATCGGTAGCTGGGATTCTGGCGAGTGGACAGATGACACCCAGATGGCGCTGTGCATCGCGGAAGTCACCGCAACCGGATGTGTCGACGTGGACGCCATCGGCGATCACTTTCTCCAGTGGCTGGAAGGCGGTCCGAAAGATGTCGGCATCCAGACCCGCGCGGTGCTGAGCGGCGCAAAGCACGGTCGGGACCTCCCGGCGAGCGCCGCATCCCACTTCGAGCACAATCCCCGAGGCGCGGCGGGTAACGGCAGCCTGATGCGAACTGCGCCTCTGGCGCTCGCCCATCTGGGTGACGACGCGGCAATCGAGCCCTCGGCGATGGCGGTCTCACAGCTCACTCACGGCGATCCGTTAGCGGGCGAGGCCTGCGTATTGTGGTGCATCGCGATCGATCGTGCCGTTCGCGAGGGACGTCTCGATGGCGTTAACGACGGTATCGCTTTGCTCCCAGCGTCATCGCGTGATCGCTGGCGAGAGATCATCGACGTCGCCGAATCCAGCCCGCCGGATTCCTTCTCACCGAACGGGTTCGTCATTCCCGCCTTCCAAGCCGCGTACGCAGCGATCTGCCAAACGCCTATCCCCGAAAGGATGCCCTGTTTGCATTTGCAGCGCGCACTCGAGCGCGCCGTGCAGATCGGCAACGACACCGACACAGTGGCGGCCGTTGCGGGACAACTGCTCGGTGCTCGCTGGGGTGCGTCGGCGGTGCCGTTGCGCTGGCGACGGTTGCTGCACGGCTGGCCCAACTATCGCAGCCGAGATCTCACCCGCTTGGCTGTCCTTTCGGCTCGCGGTGAGGCGCCTGATGTCCGCGCATGGCCGGTCGTAGAACGGATGGTCCCCTCCTACCGCCGCGACTTCGCCGTGACGGGCGACTCGTTCGCGCTGGCCGACGACGCGGGGGTGAGGATCGGCGATGTCGCCACCATCGAAGGCGACGACTCCGATGTCGTCGTCTCGCTGTGTCGAACCGGAAGGTGCGACGTACGCGAAGGCGCAGAGCACCTCGAAGTCTGGCTCATCGACGAAGTCGACCCCGAGCACAATCCAAACCTCGAGTTCATCCTGCGCGACATCGCCACGACGGTGGTGGGGTGTCGAGACGAGGGGAAGTCGGTGCTACTCCACTGCGTCCGAGCCGAAAGCCGCACTCCCACCGTCGCGGCGGCCTACCTGTGCGAACGGCTCGGGCTCACCGCGGATCAGGCACTCGCCCGCGTGCGCAAAAGCCTGCCTCGCATGAACCCGAACCGAGGCTTCGTTGCGGCCCTTCAGCAGGCGTGGCCGTCGCGGTAAAGGTGCGACACGAGCCATGATGGGATCGTCGAATGGGAGAGACCGTGAGCGATGACACGCACCCGGGAGCCGACTTCGAGGACGCACTTCGCTATGCCCTGATCGCGCACGGCGCGCATAAGCGCAAAGGCACCAAGATTCCGTATATCGCGCACCTTCTTTCGGTGAGCGCGTTGGTGCTGGAGGCTGAGGGAAGCGAGGTGCAGGCCATCGCGGCGCTGTTGCACGATGCGGCGGAAGACTGCGGTGGCCAGCCTCGACTCGATGACGTGAGGCACCGCTTCGGCGACGAGGTTGGCGACATCGTCGAGGCGTGTTCGGACAGTCTCGTCGAGAGCGCGGCCGAGAAGGCGCCGTGGTCGGAACGAAAGATCACGTATGTCGAGCATCTGTCGCAGTTCCCGGCCGACGTGCTGCTCGTCTCGCTCGCCGACAAGCTGCACAATGTCACGGCGATCTTGAGAGATCTAAGAACGTTCGGCGACGACGTTTTCCTCCGCTTCACCGTGGGCCGGGCGGAGGGCGCGCTGGCGGGGCGCAAGGCGACTGAGTGGTACTACACAGAACTGATCAAGGTGTTCGACGCGCGGCGCGCCGAGCTCACCCCGGGCGGCATTGTGCTGCTCGAGGAGTTACGGCTGACGCTGCAGGCGATTGAAGTGCACCGGTCGACATCATCTGCCGCATTGCCTGGCTGACCTCGCGTAGATGTCCCAGCCCTTCTCTACTCTGAACATGCAGAGCGAGAGGGGAAGGTCAGGGTGAAGGACAACTTCGTCGTACGTCCGATTTCTGCCGGCGGATGGGACTACATCGCGGCGGCGCTCGCGCGGCTGTTCGGCGGGTTGCGTGCAACCCGTCAGGGCCACTGCGTCGTCGTCGACGTGTCGGACGAGCACTACGTCCAGTTCATCGTGCGTCCGGACGGGACACTGTGGGCGGAGTCCATAGGGGACGAGTTCCTCGAGGCGAATGTGCTCGACGACGAGCAACATCGCGCGCTCGAGCTGATGGGTTGGACGCCACCCGATCCCGGTGGCAAGGGCGGCGGGAACTACTGGCATGAGTATGACGAGCCGGGCCACGACCTCGAGGCGACCGTGGTTGCGGTCCTCACATGTGTCGACGTGTTCCGCGTCGGACCGCGCGCCGAGGTGCGCGTCGCGGTCTTCGAAGCCGTCGGGTCGCGTTGATCGGGTGACTCGGTGCGACGGCGGAACTCGATACGTGGTGAAACTCGAGGCTCGTCCACTGCCGACTGGGGGAGGCCGCGTCTGGAATGTCGCTGCGGTCACCGGGCCTCGGCGGTTGGCCGACACCAAGGTTCGGCATGCGGCTCGCGGCATAGCGTGTTGGCAGGACCGTGGCGTTCGGCCGCACGACAAAACTCTCGCCGTGGTCGCCGCACCATGTCGAACAGGGAGCGCGGATTATGAGCCAATCGAACGAGATAATGCCCGCGCCGCCGACCACCCCGGTCGTCGTGACGGGCGTCCCTCGCCGGTTTGGTGATCGCCGCCGCTCCGGTCGTGGGACGCTAGTCGATCTCGGCGAGCTCGTTGAGCTCGTCCCGCAGATCAGTGAGATGTTGAACCGAGGCGACCAACTCGTCCGCATTGTCGGCTCGAAAGAACTCCTGGATGGCATTCGGCACAACACGCTGCACTACATGCGCGGCGAACTCGGGCACACGACTGCGGTCCTCGACCAGAACAGCCGGATTGTCGGGCACGTTTGGCTCCAGCCGGCGGAAGTCTCGAGTGTTCTTGCCCCGGCCGCCGCTGTATTCCAGATCGCGTCGGCGATCACATTGCAGTACTACCTGCAGCGCTTCGACCAGCAGCTCACCGAGATCTCGCTCTCAGTGCGGAAGGCCCGCGAGCATGCGGCCTGGGCAGAGATCGCACGCGCTGCATTGGAGACCGCTGAGATCGCAGAGGCAATCCAGCGTCACGGTCCCCTTGCACCTGATCTCCGCGCTCGGCTCGACGAGGAGGAGCGGGCGGTCGACGTAGTCGTGCTCCAAGAGCTCCTCCCGGTCGAGGAAGCCGTTCGCAGTCTCCAAGTCGTGCGCGATGAGATCGACACGTTGCTTGCAGGGCAGGAGGAGCAGTCGCGCGTCGCGCGAACTGCGAATGTCTTGCGTGAGACGCTTCCGGGAGGTCTGCGCCAACACCTCCGGCGGGCGCTCGACGAACTCGACGCTGCCATGCCTCATTGGTACCTCGCGGCCCGTGCCGCGCAAGTTCACGCCACGTTGCGCACGTTGCGTGCCGTCGATGATCGACTCGCCGGTCGCCCTGCGAGTGCCGCAGGAAGACGCTCGCTTCTCGAGCGGGCGGGGGCACAGGCAGCGCTCGGAGGACGGGTCAGTGCATTGCTCGAACTCCCAGCCGAGACCTTCGATTTGTTCGGCATCGACCGACCTGTGGAGTCTCAGATCGAGCGGGTGTACGTGATGGCGGCTTCATTGGCTGGCGAGAGCGTCACGGCGGCCGAACGCCTCGGCCTTGCCGCCGAGCGACCCGTCGAGGAAATGTTCGTCACGACGCGGAAAGGTGGCGTCGTTGTCCTCCCGCCTCGAGAAGCTCTTGTGAGTTAGGCCGAAGTCCACCTTTCGAACGAGAATGCGCACCAGCTTCCCAACGAATAAAGAGCGCCCCGGGGCAGGTGGGATCGATTCGATGAGCCGGTAGTCTGCTCCGATGGTCGAGAGCGCGGCGAGACCTCTCGATCGCAACGGAATCATCCTCTTCGCCGTGCCGATGGCGATCACGACGGTCCTCGCCTGGGTCGGCGACGCACTTGCCCCGACCTTGCTCGTCTCGGCGCCGATCGTCCTGATCATCTGCAATCCGCGGCTGCGCAATCTCGTGCTCACGGCACCGACGCTCGGCGCAGTGCCGTTCATAACTGTCGCGGTCGCGCGCCTCGTCCTCACCGATCCGTTCTTCTACTGGTTCGGGCGCCGCTACGGCGACGTCGCGATCCGCTGGATGGAACGCAAGCTCGGTCCCGGCGCGGCCATCGTGCTGTGGCTCGAGCGGTTCTTCGCACGCACCAGTCACGTCGCCGTTGCCCTCGTTCCCAACCAATGGATCTGCCTGCTCGCAGGCGCGACCAAGATGCGCGTCTGGATCTTCGTGGTGCTCAACGTCGGCGGAACCGTCGCCCGGGTCGTGGCCATCTGGATGCTCGGCGACGTGTTCGCCGACCCGCTCCTCTCGGTCAACCACTGGATCGGCGCCCATCGCCTCCAACTCACCCTCGTCACGTTCGCGATCGTCGCCGTCGGCGTCTGGCGCAGCATGCGCAAGGGCAAGCACCCGATCGAGACGCCCACCGAGCTCGTCGAGGAGCTCACCGCGGCAGAACGCGACGACGTGTCCTGAGGCTTCGCGCACGAGGTGTCCCGGCCGCGCAACCGCATGGCGAGTATGGCTCCGGCCTGGTTAGCCTCACTCCGCTCGACCTCGCGGGGTCGCGAATACGTGCAGGGTGATGCGTAGGAGCCGCTGACGGTGGAGATCTTCAAGGAGTTCACCTTCGAGGCGGCGCATCGGCTTCCGAACGTTCCCCCCGGTCACAAGTGTGCGCGGCTTCACGGCCACTCCTTCAATGTGTCGGTGCACATCGTCGGACCGGTCGGCGACGACAGCGGATGGGTGCGCGACTTCGCCGATCTCACCTGCGCGATGAAGCCCGTGCTCGATCAGCTCGATCACAACTACCTGAACGACATCGACGGACTCGAGAACCCCACCAGCGAAGTGCTGGTGCGTTGGATCTGGGACCGTCTGCACCCTGCGATGCCGGAGCTGTCGCAAGTTGTCGTGCGCGAGACGTGCACGTCGGGATGTGTGTATCGGGGTGAACCGTGAGCGACGTCGCGGTGCTGGCGAGCGGAGGTCTCGACAGCGCGATCCTCGTCGCCGAGCTCCTGCGCCAGGGTCGGGTGGTCCATCCGATCTACGTTCGTTTCGGTCTCGCGTGGGAGCCGACCGAGGAGGCGCATCTGCGACGCTTCCTCGACACGTTGAAGCGTCCCGCGCCCGAGCCGCTCACGGTGTTGAACGTTCCGATCGCGTCCGTTTACGGCACGCACTGGAGCGTCTCCGGCGACGCGGTGCCCGACGAGCGATCTTCCGACGAGGCCGTCTATCTTCCGGGACGCAACCTGCTGCTGCTCGCACAGCCGAGCGTCTGGTGCGCGCTCCACGGGGTGCACACGATCGCGCTCGGCACGCTGAAGGGAAACCCGTTTCCGGACGCCTCCCGTGAGTTCTTCGATGACTTCGCGGCACTCGTGCAGCGCGGTATGGGACATTCGCTCGAGGTCGTCACGCCGTTCGCCGGGCTGACGAAGGCCGATGTGCTCGAACTGGGCACCGGTCTCGCGCTGCAGCACACGTTCTCGTGTATCGATCCACAGGGAGGGCGCCACTGCGGACACTGCAACAAGTGCGCCGAACGTCGTCTGGCGTTCTCGGCGCTGAAGATCGACGACGTCACCGAGTACGAGCAGCCCTGACGGCGCGGGCCGGAGAGGGGATCCGGGTGTGAGTCGCGTCTATGTGGCGCCCATCTCCTTTGGTCTGGGCGACCTCGTCGTTTCGCTGCCCGCCATCCAGGCGCTGATCGCGCAGGGCCGCCACGCCGGCGACGAGACCTGGCTGGTCGCACGCTCGGTTACCCAGGCCCGGCTCGCCGACCGCATCGCCGGATTGACCGGCTGGGTGGAGGAACAGTCGTTCGACCGCGACGGCCACGACGGTCGCTTCGTCAACCTGCGTGATCATCCACTCCAACGAGACTGGTGGTGGGGATCGGCGGAGTTCGAGGACGCGTTCGGAACGCTCTCGATCAACGACATTCTCAGCCGGATCTGTGCGGACTTCGACATCCATGCCGATTTCACGCGACCGATCCCACTGACCGCGTCTGCGAGACCCGAGCTCAGCGCTTCGGTGCTCCTGGTGACCGAAAGCGATGGACCGTCGAAGCAATGGTCGGTGGACCGCTGGAAATCACTCGCGGACACGCTCCGCGCCCGGGGGCTCGACGTGCGCCTGGTCACTCGCGACGAGGCCGCGCCCGAGATGCGCGCGCTCGGGATCGTGGAAGCGCGCGCGCCCTCGCCCGGGGACGCGCTCGACATGCTCGGCGCCGCGCGCGCGGTTGTCGGCATCGACACCGGATTGACGCACCTCGCGGTCCAGCAAGGCACGCCGACGGTCACGATCTGCCGCGCGCCCGCGGTCTTCTTCCGCCCTTGGCCGCATGCGCGCGCGGTCATGGGCGGTCCGTGCGACGACGCCTGCCTCGCCGCCGAGAAGGCGTACGCGCACAACGCCCGAGTCGACTTGAGGGGATTGCGCTGGCAGCCGCGGATCTGCCCCGTCGGGGGACGCTGCCTCGATTCCGTCCAACCGGCGGATGTCCTGGGCGCACTGGAGAACGTGCTGTGAAGCGCGAGGTCGACGCGTATCCGGAGAGTCGCGTCCACAACTCGCAGCTTCACGGCATCGGCCGCGTCATGGCGCTCGAGGGCCTGTGGGCGTGGAACAACCTTGGTCGCAACGTCGTGTTCGCCGGCGAGGACTTCCGGCCTCGCGCGGTGTTCGATGAGTCGGTGTTCTCGGAAGACGAGCCGTCTCAGTACGACCTCGACGTCCACGCGATCCTCGACATCCCGAGCGTGGGGATCGTGGTGACGCTGAACCATCTCGGCATGTTGCGCGCCTTTTCGGCGGACGCCATCCAGCAACCGGGGCCACTGCGCCGCGTCGCTCCCTTGTGGACGCGCACGTTCGCGCCCGACGTGGAGCGCGCGGTTGTCCTCGGCGATCGTGTCGTCGGATCCCGGCCGCGCGAGGAAGGTGCTCCGGGGATTCTCGTCTCCGAGCGGCTCTCGACGAAGGATGAACCCGGCCCGCTGGAGATGCGCGTGCAATTGGAGATGTTGGGGATGGTCACCGCGCTCGTCGCGTGTCGCGACGGCGCGGCCGAATGCGTCGCGGTCGGCAGCAATGGAAAGGTGAGCCTGGCCCCGGCAACAACCGACGGCGTCGGTCCGCCGCGCTGGACCGTGGACGTGGACTTCGATCCGAAGGCTGTCCTCTGGGACGGCGCGCTCGTGTGGGCGGCCGGCAGCGAGCGTGCCGCGAACGTGATCGGCGACTACGACTGGGAGGCGCTGCGCGGCGGTGGCTTTGCCGCGCTCGACCCGGCCGACGGGCGCATCGTCGTGAGTCGTCGCTTCTCGGAGGACCTGGCCTGGGGCAACGGCGGCGTCGCGGTCGTCCTCGTTCCCGGCGCGCTGTGCGGCATCGGACGCAGGGGCCAGCTGTACACGTTCGACACGCGCGACGGCACGCCGCTCACCACGAGCGCTGACATCGCGGACGCTTCGCTCGGCATCGCGCATGCCGCCGCGATGGGCGATCAGGTGCTCTACGGCTTCAATCGCGGCGGATTCCGGCTGTATGCGGCCCGTACAGCTTGAGGCTCTGATACGGCAAGAAGCGCTTGCGGCCGGCCCGTACATCGTCGAAGAGCGCCTCCAACGCCTCTTTTAGAAGCGCAAGTTGCTGATGCAAGACCGGCAAGCGGGCCGCGTAGAGGTCGCGGTCGGCGCGCTCCGAGCTCGCCGCGCGTTCGGTGGAGGAGATGCGGATCACGAGCACCGACAAGCGGTCGAACGTCATCGCGGGACTCTCTGTCGTCGGTGGTGCCGCCGGTGTCTGGTCAATGGCGGCCGCCAGCGCCGCGTCGATGGCCTCGACGAGCTCGTGTCGCTTCGTGTTGAGCGCGTCGATGTCTCGCTTGGCGGCCGCGACCGCGCGGTCGTCCGCGTCATCGCGGCGCGCCGCGTCCTCGCGGTTCCATTGCACGACGTTGTTGTGGTGGAGACCGAGCAGCAGTCCGAGGATTCCGCTCGGCGGCTGGCGCGCGGGCTCGTCGAGCGCCCGCCGGAACTCCGCGATGACGCTGGTGATGGAAGGCAAGTTCGTCGGCACCGCCGTCATCACGTCCGCGCCTGTAGGTGTCGGAGCACCGATCGCGCCGCGAGCGAACCTTGGCCCAACGCGGCCGCGACGCGCGCGTACGCACCCGCGACGACGTCGCCCGCGGCGAACACGCCGTCACGCGACGTCTGCATCTCCCGATCGACGACGATTGCGCCCGATCGGTCGAGCTCGAGCTGGCCTCGAAAGAGATCCGTACGAGGAACGCGCGCGACCTTCACGACCAGTCCTCCAGCTTCTAACCGTTGGCGCTGCCCGTCGGCGCGCCGGACGACGGTCACCCCCTCGAGCCGGTCGCCACCGTCCAGGAGCTCCAACTCCCATCCCGGGAGGTCTTCGATGCGCGGCTCATCGCGAACATGCTCGGCGATGTCGTGGCGCGCCGTGAGTGCTTCCGAGCGATGGACCAAGCAAACCTTCGAACCTTCTTTCGCGAGCTCGAGCGCGTCGAGGGTGGCGCTGTCGCCGCCGCCGATCACGACGACGTCACGTCCGGCGAACCGACCCGACCGCGCCTCGAGCTGATACGTGACATCACCCCCGAAGGCGCCGTCCTCCGCGGCGGGGAGTTGCTGGTGGCTCGTGCCGGTCGCAATCACCAAGGCCCGTCCTCGGATGCGCGCCGCGTCGACTTGGATCCATCGCTCACCGAGGTCGACGTGCGTGACGGGAGATGACCGGCGCAGGCGATCGCCCAGGATCGCCGCCGACTCCTCCAAGGAGTCGCGCAGGGCGGAGCCGTTGCGGGGCTTTGCGGTTGCGACATTGCGGACGGAGTGCGGGATCTCGACCAGCTGGCCACCCGGACGCTCGTGCGATTCGAACACGGCCGTGTCGAGTTGAATGTCAAAGCACTCGAGCGCGCAACTCACGCCCGCGCTCCCCGCGCCGACGATGACGACGTCGTGCTCTTCTTCGTGAATCGCATCGGCGCGCATCGTGACCTCCGGATCGCGACGAACCCGTACGACATCCAGTAGGCCCGGTCCGTCCGGGCCCGGCTCAGCGCCGGATGCGGCGCTTGACCACCTTGACCGCGGCCGCGGGTCCGCGAACGGGGTGGAACGCGTCGGACGCGGCGGTCAGCTCGGCGATCTCGTCGCCACTCAGTTGGAGGTCGGCGGCGGCGACGTTCGATTCGAGTTGCGAGAGTGAGCTGGCGCCGGGGATCGCGACGACGTTGGGATGGCTGATGACCCACGCGAGCGCGACTTGCGACGGCGTGGCGTCGTGGTTCTTCGCGACGGTGCGCAAGGTTTCGATGAGGTCGTGCGCGGCGACGACGTTCTCGGGCAGGAACAGCGGGTCGTTCTCGCGCGCGGCGCCCTTGGGGAGGTTGGTCGCGTCGTAGCGACCTGACAGCAGTCCTTTGGCGAGCGGACTGTACGCGATCACGAGGCGATCGCTCGCCGCCGCGTAGGGGACGAGCTCGGCGTCGGGCTTGCGCACCGCCAGGCTGTACTGCACCTGGTTCGACAGCACCGGCGAACCGAGCGCGCGCTCGGCGGCGCGCCACTTCGCGAGCGGGAAGTTGCTCACGCCGACGTGCGCGACGACGCCGGCGTCGACGAGCCGGCGCATTCCCCGCATCTGCTCGGCAATCGGCACGGCCGGGTTGGGGAAATGGATCTGGTACAAGTCGATCACGTCGATGCCGAGCCGCTTCGCGCTCGCGCGCCCGTGGCGCTCGACGACCGATGCCAGCGGCATAATCGGCAGCAGCTTCGTCGCGACGAAGACTTCGTCGCGCCGGCTCGCGATCGCCCGGCCGACGATGCGTTCTGATTCGTTGCGCCCGTAGATCTCGGCGGTGTCGACCAGGTTCACGCCGAGATCGAGCGCCCGCGTGACGATCGGGCCGGCCTCGTTTTGCGCGTAGTCGGCGCCGTAGCCCCAGTCCTTCGACCCGAACTGCCACGTGCCCAGTCCGATCACCGACAGGCGGACACCGTTGACTTCGATGTATCGCATGCGCGGAGCGTAACTCCTCAGATATCAGCCGTCGCCTGCTGGTAGCGGATCAGTTGAATCCTTCAGCCGCCTACACGCGACGATGCCTCCCAACGGCAAGGCGGCGGAAGGCATCGCCGGAATTGGTTAGTTGTGACCGCCTGGCGCGTGTCCCGTCGGATTCTGATTCTCGCTGTCCCGGGCCAACCCGCCGCCCTGACACGACGGCTGCTGACCAGTCGGCAACTGTCCGCCACCGTTCGTGCAGGAAATGTCCACCGGCTTGATGGCGGCGGACGCTCCACCCATGTTGACGAGAAGCCCACCAAAGGATGCGGTTACGACGACTAACGCCGACGCGGCAAATCGTTTCATCCGTTGCCCCCCTGTCCTGTGCCCTCCGTTGTGGCACTGCGTGACCATAAGCCGTGCTCCGTTTCGCGCCAAGAGTGACGAGCGTTGGGCTTCGCTCAACGTGACGAGTACAGGTAGCTCCGGTTCTTCGCGTGTATCACGCATGGTCGGCAAGCCATTCGAGCATCGTCGCAAACCGTTCGGCGCGGTCGAACTCGGCCACGGCGGCAAGGTAGTGCGGCAGGGTGATGGCCGGCTGTCGGTCGAGTCCGGCATCGACGAGGTTGCGTCGTACGACCTCGTGTGACCAGTCGTCGAGGAGTTGCATAGGCACTCTTGTTACACGCCTGGCCTCTCGGTGTCGGGGCCTAGCGGAAGTGCCTGACGCGGATGAAGCGGTCCGGCCAGACGGCAAGGAATGTCGCCCTGACATTCGTCCCGTCGATCAACGCTATGTAAAGATCGCTACTGAGCCCGCCAACCTGAACGCTTCCATCCGGAGGTCCGTTGGCGATCGCACCGTCAACCCACGCCTGAACAAGCCGCATTCGCGGGTCGTCAGGAACCTGCTCGGCGATCCACGAAATGAACGCCGCCGCGTACTCGACAGTCCAGCTCAAACCTCGCGGCGAGCCTTCAATGCCTGCTCAACGATCTCGGCAGGGCTCGGCTGATTGCGCACTCGCTCCTCAAAGGACCCATCCGCCATGGACCGGCGCGTCTCCGCTACCCATTGCGTCGTAGACGGGTCGAGTTTGAGACGCCAAACCTCTAATCGAACCTGTAGGCCACCCAAAGCCTTAGAGACCGCCCGTTCGGTCAGCCGAACAACGACTTCTACGGCTTCGATCAGGGTGACCGCCGGTCGTCGCTCGGAAGCGCCATGCCCCTTAGATGTTCGCGTCTCCGTCGCCATTAGCGCGCTTCCTTGCTCGACCGAGCGCGAGCCGCCTTCCGGGCATGCTCGGGACGCTCCTCGCCAGGGGCGGCCTTGCGGCGCGCGACCTGAGTGAAATCCGGTCCTCTAGCCATCGGCGGTGTTCCTCTCGGGGTCTTGACGAACCGACCTCGTTCCGTCAAGTGACTAGAAACGTTACCGCCTCAACGCTCCTCGTTGGCAGGATGGCAACACGTGGCACCTGGTGCCCTCGGAAGTGGCGGAGTGTCGAACTGCCCTCTGGTCACGGCTTGCCTCTTCCCGAGAATGACCTAGCTCCTGCCTGGCCAAGGTTGTTACCGGTCCGCGGTCCGCCAATCGGTGGCGATGGCTCGCTGGGCGATCGTCAGCCTCATCGTTTTGGCGCAGACGCGCGCGTGAAGGACGTTCTCGACGTGGTCTTTGGTGCGCGCGCCTTGCGTGCCGTTCCATGGTTCGGGCCACAGGTTCGCGACGGCGGCGGGGGCGCCGCCCAGCTCGAGCGGGATGAGGTGGTCGAGCTCGAACGCGGAGAGCGGTCCGCTGCTGCCGTAGGCGGCGAGTCGTGCCCGCTTGATCGGTGTCGTCACCGAGGTCGACGGCCGCACCCTCTTGGTGTAGCCGGCAACGCAGATCGTGGTTGCGATATTGGCTTGGGTGACGCGGGGGTCGGTCGCTCCCGGCGTACAGCGCGCGTCGGGGAGTCCGCCGCGCTCCACACATCCGAACGACACGGCCGGTGCGGGTGGGACGTACCGAGG
>JALYLU010000007.1:18524-20699 GCA_030774075.1 Actinomycetota bacterium
GGCGTGACTTGATTTGTCGAGGGCCCGCTCGAAGACGGCGGCGTCGTCAGTGCGGACGACGAACAGCCGGCGATGCACGCCACCGTCAAAGTGGTTCCCGCAGCGAGACGGATCACCTTTGCCGGCACTTGGCCTCCATTGTGACCGCGCGTGCGATCACTCTGTGTTCGCCGACGACACCCGCGAGGAGGTAGAACTCGACGGTTCGAACTGCCCGCACGTTTTCCCAAGGTTATGGGGCGGGTAATGGGTTACGACGCATTCGTCTCGTACAGCCACGCCGCGGACGGGAAGCTCGCGCCGGCTCTGCAGCGCGGTCTGGAGCGGCTGGCGCGGCCCTGGTACCGGCCACGCGCGTTGGCGGTGTTCCGCGACGAGACGGGTTTGGTGGTCAGCCCGCACTTGTGGGCGTCGATCGCGCATGCGCTCGACGATTCGGAGTGGTTCGTGGTGCTGTGCTCACCCGAAGCCGCTGGGTCGGAGTGGGTGGAACGCGAGATCGACTATTGGCTCACGCACAAGACACCCGACCGGATCCTGCTCGTGCTCACTGACGGAGATCTCGTATGGGATCGCACTCGTGGAGACTTCGATCCACGGGGATCGAGCGCGCTGCCGCCCGCGTTGTTCCGCAAATTCAGTGAAGAACCACGGCATTTGGATTTGCGTTGGGCGCGGGGCGAAGAGCAGCTCGACTTGCGTCACGCCCGCTTCCGGCCGGCGGTCGGCGAGCTCGCGGCGCCGATCCGCAACATGGCACGCGAGGAGCTCGAAGCCGAAGATGTTCGCCAGCATCGTCGGACCGTGCGACTCGCGCGCGGCGCGACGAGTGTGGTGGTCCTGCTGTTGATCATCGCGTTGACATTCGGCGTCATTGCCTTGCAGCAACGAGGCGACGCGCGCCATCAGGCGGCCAACGCGCGACGCGAGGCCGACGCGGCGAGGCGGGCCGCGACGGGAATGCTCGCGCGCGGACTGGCGGCCGAGGCGCTCAATGCGCTGCATGACGGCCAACCCGATCTCGCCCAGCTGTTGGCGGTGGAGGCGTATCGGATCGAGCCGAGCGTGTACTCACGCAGCAGTCTGTTACAGGCCGTGGTGGATCAGCCGGCCTTGGCGGTTCAGCTGCACGGCCCGACGAGCGGGCCGTCCACGATCGCCATCAGCGCCGACGGGGGATTGGTGGCCGCGGACGGGAGGTTGTGGGATCGCCGCTCCGGACAACCCGTCGCGCGCCAACCGAAGGATCTCGGCTCCGACGGCCTGGTGTTTGCCGGTCGCGGACGCTTGCTGCTGTCGGCGTCGTACAGCGCGTCGGGCCGGCTCGGCATCTGGGACGTTGCTCGGGGCCGGTCGCTCGCGCCATTGCCCGTGAGTTCGTCCTGGGCGGCAAGTGCAGACACGAGCAGGCTCGCCGACCTTGATGTTTCCGGTGTACTCAGGGTGTTCGACCTCGAGACCGGCAAGTCTCTCGCCTCGATCGAAACGGGCAGGTCCGGCTCACTCGCGATCAGCGGGGACGGCACAACGGTCGCGCAGGTCTCGTCCGTGGCAGCGACGCCAACCCAGCGAGCGGTCATCGGCGTGCGCGCCTGGACGGTTGCGACCCGGCGCGAGATCGGCCCCGGATGCTCGACGACGTCCGCGGAAGCTCCCGCGAGTCCGAGCGTCCTGGCCGACGACGCGACCGTCGGGTTCGTGACAAGTGGACTCACCACGGCTGTTGCGCAGCCGAGTTCGGTCCTCCGTTGCGACCTGCGAACAGGAGGCATTGCGTCTCGAGCGTTCGCCGTGCACTCTGACCAGCCGGTAGTTGGGATCAGTCCCGACGCGGGCATCGCCGCCGTACGCAGTTCGGGCGGAACCATTCAGCTGAACGACACCGCCTCGGGAAAGACGATCGGTGGGCCGATCGACGCGCCACTCACCGAACGCATGGCCTTCTCGACCGTCGTCTTCTCGGCCGACGGTCGATGGTTCACCGCGACCGGCTCAGGAGGCGACGTGCGCGTCTGGCACACGCGTCCTGACCTACCGCTCGGAACGCTCCTCGACCTGGGCTCGAAGTTCGAGTCGCGACACGACCTCCACCAGACACCCGACGGACGAGTGATCGGCGTGACGCGCCACGGTGACGTCGTCGACGTCGACACAAACCGATCGCTCGGCCGCATT
>JALYLU010000007.1:20709-22978 GCA_030774075.1 Actinomycetota bacterium
CCGCATTCCCGACGCCTCGCTGACAACGTTGAGCCCCGACGGCCGTCTTCTCGGCGGAGTGGGCTCTGCCGGTCTTTCCGTGGTCGACCTTCTTCGGCGCACAACCGAGACGTTCCCCGCCGACCGACTCGCTTGCAAGCAGCCGGATGCGATCGGGATCGCGCCGGACGACAAGACGCTGGTGCTCAACTGCGTGGGGTTTTCCACGTCGGTCGGCAAGAACGTCTCGAACCCCATCGAGCACATACAGGCCGTCGACATCTCGACGTCACCCTGGCGGCCCAGCCCTCCGATCGAAGCCCCCGTGTGGGCCGGGCTCCTCGCGTTCAGCCCCGACGGCCAGGTTCTTGCGGCCGGCGCCGGTCACGGTGCCGGCGCCGGCCTTCAGCTTTTCGACGTCCGAGGAACGCGCTTACGCCGGCGGGCCACGCTCGGCGGCTACGGAAACGACGTCGCGTTCACGCCCGACAGTCGCGCACTCGTTTGGAGCCACGACGGACGGATCGACATCGTTTCCCTTCCTCGAAGCGGTGTGCATGTCACCGCATTCGCTCCGCCGACCGGAAACCCCAGCGCGAGCATCTCGCTCGCGCGTGACGGCTCACTGCTCGCCGCGAGTGACGGAAGCCAGATCAGACTGTGGGACATGAGCACGAAGCAAGTCCTCGGAGACATTCCCGGATCATCGGACTCCTCGTGCTGCACCGCAATCGCGGTCACCAGCCGATCAGTTACTGCCGTCGGGGGCGCATCGAATTTCACCAATCCCGCGATCGGCGACCTCATCCTGATTCGTTTCGACCTCGATCCGAACGAGCTCAGCCGGCGCGCGTGCACACGTGCGAACCGCAACGTCACCCGCGCCGAATGGGCGCAATACATCGGGCCAATTCCGTACCGCAAACAATGCCCAGGATTGCCCTGAGCCCACGACGCGACGCCTGACCGTGCACGAACCCCGCCCGCGCGACTAGGCAGTAGGGGTGCATTGGCCCCTGCTCGACGTGTTGCCGGAAGCGGACCAGCGCGAGCTGCTCGCCCGCGCTCGCAGGCGACGGTTCGCCCGCCAGGAGATCCTTTTCCATGAGGGCGATCCGGGCGACTCGCTGCATCTCGTGGCACGGGGTCATGTCGCACTGCGGATCCACACGCCGCTCGGCGACATTGCGACGATGCGCGTCGTGCGGCCCGGTGACTTCTTCGGTGAGCTCGCGGTGGTGTCTCCCGGTCCGCGCAACGCGACCGCCGCTGCGCTCGACCCCGTCGAGACGCTGGTGATCGACCGCGAGTTGCTCGCCTCCCAACGCGCGGAACACCCGCAGATCGAAGCGCTCATCCTCGAGGCGCTCGTGACCGAGGTACGCCGTCTGGCCAAGCAGGTCGTCGAAGCGATGTACGTGCCCGTCGACCGGCGGATCTGGCGTCGCCTCGAAGAGATGACCACCGTGTTCGGCGCCGACGGCGAACACGAAACCATCATCCCGATCACCCAGGACGTGCTCGCGCAGCTGAGCGGCTGCACGCGACCCACCGCGAACCGCACGCTGCGCGCCGGCGAGGAAGCCGGCGTCATCAAGATGACGCGCGGTCGCATCGAGGTCCTCGACCTCACCGCGCTGCAACGACGCGCGCGCTGAACACCCTGGAGAACTGACGAATGGTGCGTCGGGCTCAAATTGTCCCGCAGATGCGCCGGTGATGGGGGTGGCGCGGGGCCAGGGGCCACGTACGGTTTGCTTCGGCGGGACCGGACACGGCAGAGCCCACGTAATGCCAATTGGTGCTGCCTCCCAGTCCGGCTGAAGTATCGAGAGTCGGCGACCCTTGAAGATTTTTATCTGCATGTCCGTCTGTCGCGTCGGGCTTCCCGTGCCGGTGCGGATCAGGCCTCGTTCGGCGCCGACGAACGCGTCCGTTTCGATGCAGCCGTGAAATCGAGCTGATGCTCGCACCAGCGTTTCAAGCTGACCTCGTCGCGTTCTGGCCGATCGCCGACGCGTTCGAGCATTTCTCGCTCGTACCGAGGGCTGCAACCGGAGCTCTAGTCCGCTTTTTTCAACAGTCGGTACGCCCTTCGCGGTCCTGTTGACGCAACGCTCAGATCGACTTAACTTTCGCGAGAGCGACCCGTCCGCACGTACTGGGGGAAATCGTGACGAAACGTTCTGGCCTAGGTGGCTGCCGAAAATGTCGGCGGGTTGACGGCTGAGGGTGCTCGCGATTCGGCTTGTGTTTCGTCATGCTCGGTGTAGCGGATCGGGAGGGCATG
>JALYLU010000008.1:0-13762 GCA_030774075.1 Actinomycetota bacterium
CCGCCATGCAGAGCCGTCGGGCGCGCATTCCGATCGTCGACGAAGTGGTCGCGCTGTCGGCCATGGTGGACCGGTCCGGGCTCGTGGTCGCCGCCCGCGACGGCGTCTCGGCGTCGGAGCTTCCGCCGCCCGATGAGAACGGATGGACCGTGCTCGTCGGACCGGAGGGCGGCCTGGCTCCAGATGAGCTCGCGGCACTCGAGTCCGCACCGCGACTCCGCCTGGGTCCGCACGTGCTTCGGTCCTCGACGGCCCCCGCGGCAGCGGTCGCGGTCCTCACCGCAGAGGCGGCGCGTTTGCTTCCAGAGTGAGCCGAGTGGCCAGTGTGGCGCTGCCTGACATCTGTTGGCGGATGTTGGAAGCGATGGGAAGCATGACTTTCACGGAGCGTGCTGTTATCATGAATTTCGTCGTAGTCTGCAAGTTACGCAGACTGCGCGAAGTGGGACGAGGCAGACGCCGAATCCGGGGCGAGGGAGCAGCGAGTTGGCGAACAGTGGGGCGCGGGTCGGCGAACGATTGCGAGCCATCCGGCGCCAGAAGGGTCTGTCGCTGCACGACGTCGAGGCGCGCTCGAGCCTCGAGTTCAAGGCGTCCGTGCTCGGCGCGTACGAGCGCGGCGAGCGTGCGATCTCGGTGCCGCGGCTGCTTCGCCTCGCCGAGATCTACGAGGTACCGGCCGACCAACTGCTGCCGCGTGAGCTCGAGGGTGAGATCAGCCTCGTCGAGAACGGCAACACCAACGGCATGGATCCGAACGCAAAGTTCACGATCGACCTGGTGCGGCTGCACGAGCTCGACGATCCCGACGCTCACATCCTCGATCGGTTCGCGACCTCGCTGCAGCGCGAGCGCCAGGACTTCAACGGCCGCATGCTCACCATCCGCCGTTCCGACCTCCGGGTTCTGGCGTCGTGCATGGGACGCACCCTGGAAGAGCTCGGCTCCCGGCTCGAGCAGCTCGGCCTCCGGGCCGCCGCGTCCGCGAGCTAGCGCCTTTCGAGGAGAACGGGTCAGCTCCGGCTCGACTACCCTCGCGCGCACCTTGGCACGCTCGCACGCCATCAGCCCCGCTCCTGGCGGCCCCGCGCCCCGAACCCCGGCACGCGGTACCGGAGCGCCCGGCAATCGAGAGCAAGACGCGTCCGTCCGGATCCTCGTGCCGGGCAACCACCTCATGGTGGGTTTGCTCGGCCAGCGCGACGAGCTGCTGCGGATCGTAGAAGCCGAGTTCGAGGTGCAGATCCTCGTGCGCGGCAACGAGATCAACATTACCGGCCGCGGTGACGAGGTCGAGCGGGTCGGCCGGCTGTTCGAGGAGATGGTCGTCCTGCTCGAACAGGGCCACGAGCTCGACCGCGAGAATCTCGGCCGCTCCATCGAGATGATGAAGGCCGATCAGCGGCCGACGGATGTGCTCAGCACCGAGGTCATGCGGGGACGCAAGACCATCCGACCGAAGACCGCGGGCCAGAAGCGCTATGTCGACGCGGTGCGCGACCACACGGTGACGTTCGCCATCGGTCCCGCGGGCACCGGCAAGAGTTACCTGGCGGTCGCGCTGGCGGTGCAGGCGCTGCAGGCCAAGGAAGTGAATCGCATCATCCTCACCCGTCCGGCAGTCGAGGCGGGCGAGCGACTCGGCTTCCTGCCCGGCGACATGCTGCAGAAGGTCGATCCGTACCTGCGGCCGCTCTACGACGCGCTGTACGACATGGTCGAGCCCGAGGCCGTCGTTCGTCTGATGGAGCGGGGGACGATCGAGGTCGCGCCGCTCGCGTACATGCGCGGCCGGACCCTGAACGACTCGTTCATCATCCTGGACGAGGCGCAGAACACGACGCCCGAGCAGATGAAGATGTTCCTGACCCGGCTCGGGTTCGGCTCGAAGGTCGTGGTGACCGGCGACGTCACGCAGATCGACCTGCCCGAGGGACGCGGCCGTTCCGGGCTCATGCAGGTGCGGGGGGTGCTCGAAGAAATCGACGGCCTCGTGTTCGTCGAGCTCGGTTCGCGCGACGTCGTTCGACATCGCATCGTGCAAGACATCGTCGACGCGTACGAGCGTCACGAGGGATAACGAGGGATGTGCTGATGGAGACGGAGTCGCCGTCGGTGTTCGGTGCCGACGAGCAGCACGACGTCGAGGTCGACGTGGCGCGCTGGGTGCGCCTCGCGCGCCTCGTGCTCGAGAGCGAGCGCGTCAACGAGCGGTACGGCACCGATGTCGAGATGTCGTTGATGTTCGTCGACGAGTCGACGATTGCCGAGCTCAACGTCCGGTTCCTCGGCGGCGACGGTCCAACCGACGTTCTCTCGTTTCCCCTCGACGAGGAGCTACCGCCCGCCGGGCGTTCGCCCGACCAGGGCGGCCGCGGGCCGGGCTCGCCATCGGATCCCGGAGAGCCTCCCACGCTGCTCGGCGACGTGATGGTGTGCCCGACGGTGGCCGGTCGCCAGGCGCTCGAACGGGGCGTGGCGGCCGACGACGAGATCGCGCTGCTCGTTGTCCACGGCGTGCTGCACCTGCTCGACTACGACCACGCGGAACCGGAGGAGACGGCCACGATGCGCCGGCGCGAGCAGGAGTTGCTCACGCGTTTCCGCGAGGTCGAGCGTGAGGCGGACGGGGGCTAGATCCGTGGGACGCGGCGCACCCCCAGATACCGTTCGCCCAGATACCGTTCGTTCGTCTATGAGGGCGCGCGGGCCGGGAGCTTTCGCATGAGCGCCTTGGCCATCGTCGTCGTCGCCGTCCTCTGGGCGTTCTCCGGCGTGCTCTCGCTCGCGGAGACGGCATTCACGCGCGCCAGCCGGATCCGCCTGCTCGCGCGGGAGGAGGAAGGCGACAAGCGCGCCCGGCGCGTGTTGCGACTGCTCGAGCACCCGGAGCAGACGCTCAACAGCATCCTGCTGCTCCTGCTCGGTTGCCAGATGATCGGCGCGACCATCCTGGGGACGGTCCTCGAGCCGTCGCTCGGCGCGGCGGGCATCGCGGTCGGCATCGTCACCGAGATCTTCGTCGTGTTCACGCTCTTCGAGGTGGTGCCGAAGACCTTCGCGCTGCAGCACAGCGATCGCACTGCACTCGCCATCTCGTCGTTGCTCGTCTGGGGCACGAGATTCTGGCCGCTGCGGATGCTGTCCGGCTTGTTCATCGGAGTCGCGAACGTCGTGTTGCCGGGCAAGGGGCTGCGCCACGGCCCGTTCACCACCGAGGCCGAGATCCTCACGATGGCCGACGTCGCCGCGCAACAGGCGACGATCGAGACCGAGGAGCGTGAGCTCATCCACTCGATCTTCGAGTTCGGCGACACGGTGGTGCGCGAGGTGATGCTTCCCCGAACCGACATGGTCGCGGTCGAGGCGGACGCGACGGTCGACGAGGCGATCGGGGCCGCGATCGAGGCCGGGAAGTCACGGCTCCCCGCGTACGAGGACACGACCGACAACATCGTCGGGCTGGTGTTCCTGAAGGATCTTGTCGCCCGGAGCGCGTCGGGTCACGGCGCCGAGCCGGTGCGCCAGAGCCTCCGGTCGGCGCACTTCGTGCCCGAGTCGAAGCGCGTCGCCGAGCTCCTGCGTGAGATGCAGACGGAGAAATTCCACATGGCCATCGTCGTCGACGAGTACGGCGGCACCGCGGGGCTCGTCACGATGGAGGATCTGCTCGAGGAGATCGTCGGCGAGATCACCGACGAGTACGACCTCCCCGAGCCGGTCGTCGAGGTGCTGGCGAACGACTCGCTCCGAGTGCCCGGGCGGACGCCGATCGACGAGGTGAACGAGCTGCTCGAGGTCGACCTACCACAGGAGGAATGGGACACCGTCGGCGGGCTCGTGTTCAACACGCTCGGGCACGTTCCGATCGAGGGTGAGTGCGTGCGGGTCGACGGCTTGGAGTTCTGCGCGGAGCGCGTGCAGGGCCGGCGCATCGTGTCGGTGATCATCACGCGCCTCGTCGCCCCCCGCGGCGAGGAGAACGAGGAGACTCCCGCCATCGCCGATCGAGCCGAGTGAACACCGATTTCCGATCAGGGTTCGTGTCGTTGGTCGGGCGACCGAACGTGGGGAAGTCGACACTGCTCAATCAGATCGTGGGGCGGAAGGTCTCGATCGTCTCCGACCGTCCCCAAACGACGCGCACTCAGGTTCGGGGGGTGCGGACCACGGCGACTACCCAGATCGTCTTCCTCGACACGCCCGGCGTGCACAAGCCGCGGACCTTGCTCGGCGAGCGCGCGAACGACCGGGCGCTCGCCACGCTGGGCGAGGTCGACGTCGTTTGCTTCCTGATCGAGGCCAACGCCCCGATCGGACCGGGCGATCGGTTCGTCGCGGCCCGGCTCGCGGAGGTCGGCACGCCGGTCGTGCTCGCGGTGAACAAGGTGGATGTCGCGACGCGTGATCAGATCGTCGACCATCTCGCAGAGGCATCGGGTGAGCTCGGCGACTTCGCCGCCTACGTGCCGCTCTCGGCGCGTGCGGGCGACGGGATAGACGCACTGCTCGGCGAATTGGAGGTGCGACTGCCCGCAGGTCCGCACTACTACCCGGAGGGCATGGTTTCCGACCAGCCCGAGTCGTTTCTCGCGGCCGAGCTCCTGCGCGAGCAGTTGCTCGCGTTCGCGCGCGAGGAGCTTCCCCACTCGATCGCGGTCACCACCGACGAGATGGAGGAGCGGGAGACCGCGGACGGACCGCTGCTCATCGTGCGCGTCGTCGTGCGCGTCGAGCGCGATTCGCAGAAGGGAATCGTGATCGGTCGCGGTGGTGCGGTGCTGAAGGCCGCGGGGACCGCCGCCCGTCACGAGCTGGAAGCCCTCCTCGGGACGCGTGTGCACCTCGAGACGCGGGTCAAGGTCGACCCGGACTGGCAGCGCCGGGCCGGTGCGCTCGACCGGCTCGGCCTCTGAGCGAGCGACCGTCGAGCCAGGGTCGAACGAGCCCATTCCGCTTGTGATCATGCGCGTGCCGCCACCGTGCGCGAGTCACGTGGGGAGGTGTGCCAGAGTTGAGTTTCGGAGAATCGACGGCTGTAGAGTCCGGCCGATCTCCTGCAGAGACTCGTCGCCGAGAGAGGCTGATGTTGGACCGCACGCAACGGTTCCGGCGCGCAGGCGCGACCGCCGCAATCGCGATCGCCGTCGCCACGCTCGCGAGCTGTGGTGACAGCACGGGGCCGAAGAACAAGCAGAACGCGTTGCGCCCGGCGAGCAAGTACTCGCGCCAAATCCTTCATCTGACGGAGCCGTTCTTCTGGATCGCGGTGCTCGTCGGCCTCGGCGTGATCGGTGGCACCTTCTTCGTCGCGCTGCGCTTCCGCGAGAAGCCGGGCGAAGAGCGCGCGGTGAAGCAGGTGCACGGCAATACCATCCTCGAGATCAGCTGGACCGTCCTTCCCGCGCTCATCCTCCTCGTGATGGCCGTGCCGACCATCGCCACGATCTTCAGCCTCGCCAAGAAGCCGACCGGACCCAACGTCGTGCACGTCACGGTCACGGCGCGACAGTGGTGGTGGCAATTCCACTACGACGATCCGGGCAACGGAGTCGAGACTGCGAACGAGCTGCACATCCCGATCGGCGCGCCGATCTCGCTGACGTTGCAGGGTCCGCCCGCGTGCTCGCCGGCGCCGTGCTACGCGAACGGCGTGCTCCACTCGTTCTGGGTCCCCGAGCTCAACGGCAAGAAGGATGTCGTTCCCGGCCGCAAGCAGTTCCTCAAGCTCGAGGCCGACAAGCCGGGCACGTATCTGGGACAGTGCGCCGAGTACTGCGGGCTCTCGCACGCCGACATGCGTCTGCGGGTGATCGCGCAGACGCCCGCCGACTACGAGGCCTGGGTGAAGAGCCAGCTCGCGACGAAGACGTCGGAAGCCGCGTTGCAGACCGGCGTCAATAACGCGACCTACCAGTGCGCGAGCTGCCACAGCTTCAAGTCCGGCACGGCCGGCGCCGCCGCTCCGAACCTCGCGCACCTTGCCGATCGCACCGCGTTCGCCGGCGACAAGTACCTCCTCAATTACGACAACCTCTGGCACTGGGTCTACGACGCGCCCGGGCGCAAGCCGATGGGCAAGCTGGTGCAGCACATGCCTGCCTTCAGTCAGGCGGGCATGAGCCAAGCGGAAGCACAGAAGATCGCGTACTTCCTGCTGACCAACACCGCCACCAACCCGAACCCGCCTTCGGAGTGTGCAGGCAAATGACAACTGTCGAAGATCCCCCCGCGGTCGTCCAAGCCCCCGAGCGACGCATTCGCATCCTCGAGCGTCCGAAAGCGACGACCGGCAAGTTCAGCTGGGTCACCACGGTCGATCACAAGAAGATCGCGATCATGTACGCCACGCTCGCGCTCTGCTTCTTCGTCGTGGGCGGGATCGAGGCGCTCTTCATCCGCCTCCAGCTCGCGCAGCCCGACGGCACGATCCTGAGCGCGGCGCGCTACAACGAGTTCTTCACGATGCACGGCACCACGATGGTGTTCCTGCTCGGGATGCCGATCGCGGCCGCGTTCGGCAACTTCCTCGTGCCGCTCATGATCGGCGCCCGCGACGTCGCGTTCCCGCGGCTCAACATGCTCGGCTTCTGGGTCTTCGCGCTCGGCGGCGTGTTCCTCTATTCGTCGTTCGCGCTCGGCGGCGCGCCCGACGGCGGTTGGTTCGGTTACGCGCCGCTCACGAGCACACCGCTTGCCGCCGGCTACCTCCCCGGGCGCGGCACCGACTTCTGGACCGTCGGCATCATCATGCTCGGCATCGGCTCGGTCGCGACTGCGGTCAACTTCTTGGTGACCATCCTTAACATGCGCGCACCGGGCATGACGATGATGCGCATGCCGGTGTTCGTGTGGATGATGCTCGTGGTCGCCTTCTTGACCCTGTTCGCCATGCCGCCCGTCACCGCGGCGCTGATCATGGTCTTCATGGACCGCAACTTCCACACGAACTTCTTCAATGCGGCCGCCGGTGGTGACCCGTTGATGTACCAGAACCTGTTCTGGATCTTCGGCCACCCCGAGGTGTACATCCTCATCCTCCCGGGCATGGGCATCGTCTCCGAGATCCTCCCGGTTTTCTCGCGCAAACCCCTCTTCGGCTACTCGATTGTCGTGTTCTCGGGAATCGCGATCGGCTTCCTGGGTTGGGGCGTCTGGGCGCACCACATGTTCACGTCCGGGCTCGGTCCGGTCGCGGTTTCCGCGTTCGGCCTCTCGACGATGCTCATCGCGATCCCGACCGGCGTGAAGATCTTCAACTGGCTCGCAACCGTGTGGGGTGGCGCGGTGCGTCTGCGAACCCCGATGCTGTTCGCGCTCGGTTTCATCGCGCAGTTCACGGTCGGGGGCCTGTCGGGCGTCATGCACTCGATCGTGCCGAGCGACACGCAGCAGACCGACACGTACTTCGTGGTCGCCCACTTCCACTACGTGCTGTTCGGCGGTCTCGTGTTCGGGGTGTTCGGCGGCTTCTACTACTGGTGGCCGAAGGTCTTCGGCACGATGCTGAACGAGAAGATGGGCAAGCTCAACTTCTGGCTGATGGTCATCGGGTTCAACCTCACGTTTTTCCCGATGCACTTCCTCGGCTTCGAGGGTCAGCCCCGGCGTACCTACACGTACCCGTCGGGTATGGGTTGGGACGCGATGAACCTGCTCGCGACGATCGGTGCGTTCATCATCGCCACCTCCGTGGCCGTGTTCATCGTGAATGTCATCTTCACGGCTCGCCGCGGTGAGCGGGTGTCGCACGATCCGTGGGACGGTCGCACGCTCGAGTGGAGCATCCCCTCGCCGCCACCCGAGTACAACTTCGCGGTGGTCCCGATCGTTACGGGCATCGACGACTATTGGCACCGCAAGTACACCGAGGACGACGAGGGCCGCCTGGTCAAGCTGCCGGCCGGGGGCGCGGTCGACGAGGCCGAGCACGAGCCCGCCGGCTTCGACCCCCACAGCATCCATATGCCGTCGCCGTCGTACTGGCCGCTGATCTTCGCGCTCGCGCTACCGATCATGGGTTACGGCTTCGTGTTCAAGAACTGGTACCTGCTCGCCGCCGGAGTCGTGGTCGCGTTCTTCGGACTCAACGGCTGGGCGATCGAGCCGTCGGCCGAACCCGAGCCGAGCGGGACGGGGGCGCACTGATGGCCCAGACAGTCGTCACCGCCGGATCCTCGGAGCTCGCGCCCGGCGGGCACGCGGATCACAGTCACGACACCAACACCGGCGTCAGCAATCCGAAGCTCGCGATCTGGCTCTTCCTCTCCTCCGAGGCACTGTTCTTCGGCGCGTTCATCTCGACCTACTTCCTGTATCGCGGTCGTGACGCGCAGTTCCTCAAGGGGCCGACGCCCGACAAGCTCCTCAACATCCCGTTCACGTCGGTGACGTCGTTCGTGCTGCTGATGAGCTCGCTGACGATGGTGCTCGCACTGGCTGCCATCCAGCACGGCGATCACCGCCGTCTGCGCATCTGGCTGCTCGCAACCGCCCTGTTCGGCGCGACCTTCATCGGCGGTCAGGTATACGAGTTCACGGAGTTCTACCGCCAAGGACTGCACCTCGGCACCAACATGTTCGGCACGACGTTCTTCGTGCTGACCGGTCTGCACGGCGCGCACGTCACGGTCGGCATCGTGTGGTTGCTGCTCGTGTGGTCTCGCTCGATGCAGGGTCGCCTGCCGAGCGAGAAATCGGAGGCCGTCGAGATCGCCGGGCTCTACTGGCACTTCGTCGACATAGTCTGGATCTTCATCTTCACCGCGATCTATCTGATCCCGACGCACTGAGGACGCACGTATGACCGAAGGTACCGACGTCGTTACGGTCTCGGCCGACGAGTCACCCGTCGGCGCGGCGGGCACCGCGCCCGAACCGCTCGCCGGCGCGACCCCGGTCGTGGCGGGGGAGCACGCGCATCCCGCTCCGCGCCAGTACGTCCTGATCGCGGTGGTGCTCGTGATCCTCACGGCGGTCGAAGTCGCGACCTCGTACCTCGAGGGCAACGTCAACTCGAACCTGCTCATCGTCGCGCTCGGCATCATGGCGGCCGTCAAGTTCTTCCTCGTCGTCGCGTGGTACATGCACATGAAACAGGACTCGCACGTGTTCCGGCGTCTGTTCCTGACCGGGTTGATCCTCGCCTCGGTCGTGTACGGCATCCTGTTGCTCTTCTTCTCCAGCACGGTCCTCAAGTCGTAGGTGATCGTGCTCGCCGACGTCGCCTTTCCCGCTTGGGCACCGCATCCCGACGTGTGGCTGCTCATCGGCGCGATCGCAGCCGGCTACTCGGTCGCGCTGAAGCGGTTGGGTCCGCGGCTGGCGCCGACGGGTTCGGCGATCGTGACGCGCTTCCAGATCGCAACCTTCTCGGCCGGCCTGCTCGCGTTGTGGGTCGCGTCCGACTGGCCGATCCACGACCTCGGCGAGCGGTACTTCTTCTGGGTGCACATGGTGCAGCACACGACGTACGCGATCATCGCCGCGCCGCTGCTGCTCATGGGGACCCCCGCGTGGCTCGCGCGCTGGCTCTTGTCGCCGCGATGGTTGCTGCGCACCGTGCGCTACCTGTCGCGCTTGATCCCGGCGACGATCATCTTCAACCTCGTGATCATCATCACCCACGTGCCGTTGGTGGTGAACGCCGCGCTCCACCACGCGCTCTTGCACTTCGCGATCCACGCGCTGATCGTGGTGTCGTCGCTGATCGTGTGGATGCCGTTGCTGAGCCCGCTGCCGGAGGTCCCGCGATTGCAGCCGCTCGCCCGCATGCTGTTCCTGTTCCTGCAATCCGTCGTGCCGACGGTGCCGGCGTCGTTCCTCACCTTCGGCGACCGGCCGTTGTACAAGTTCTACGAGACCGTCCCGCGCCTGTGGGGCCTGTCCGCACTCGACGACATGCGCTTCGCCGGCCTGATCATGAAGGTCCTCGTGGGCTTCAGCCTGTGGATCACGATCACGGTTATCTTCTTCCGCTGGTACAACGCGGAGCAGACGGGATCTCCCGCGCGGCGCGTGTCGCGCGACCTCGACCGCGAATTGATGGAGTTGCAGCGGTAATGACCAACACCCCGACCGACGAACGCGAAGTCGTGACCGGCGACGATGCGGACACGCTCCTCCCTGCGCCGCGTGGCGGTGAGGCGGTAACGACCGGGGCCGACCCAAATCCCTTCTGGCAGCGGCCGCTGGTAGAGCGGTTCCTCGTGCCGCTCGTGCTCCCGATCGCTGTGGTCGTGGGGCTCGTGGCGTACGTGCTGAACATCTCGCGGCTGTTCCTGTCGGGTCACGGCCACATTCCGATCATCGTCGGATCGGTCATCACGGTGATGATCCTCCTCGGCGCGAGCCTGCTGTCCGCGGCGGCTCCGCGTATGCGCCAGTCGGCAATCACCCTCGTGAGCGCCGCGTTCATCCTCTCGATCATGTCGGGCGGGTGGTTGGTGCTCGGCCACTCGCAGCCGGAGAAGACCGGGCCGACGACGCTGTCCGAAACACTGAAGACGAAGCAGACGATTCCGGTGACGGCCGCCCCGGGCGGCAGACTCGCGTTCTCGCCCAACCATCTCGTCGCCAAGACCGGTCTCGCGACGATCGCGGTGACGGTTGCGGGAGCAGGCCATACCTTCGATATGCGCGACCCGTCGACGTTGTTCGCATCGCTGAGCCTCGATGCCGCCGGCACCAAGAAGGACGGTGTGGCCTTCTTCGCCCAGGCCGGAACCTACGACTTCTTCTGCGCGATCCCAGGCCATGACGCGCAAGGGATGCACGGCACGATCACGGTGACGGGCCGGCCCACGACGTTGACGGCGGCACTCACGGCCGCCGGGAACCCGCCGACTGCGGCCGGCTAGGGCGAGGGCACGCGGACCGTCAGCGCGTCGCGCACGGCTTCCATCGTCCCGGGCAGCGGCCCGACGCGTTCGCCGTCGGCGTAGACCTCCATCGGGATCGACGGGTCGAGCGATTCGAGGTGCACGTGCGCGCCGCGCAGGGTCGTGACCTTCGTGTGGGCGACGTGGTTGCCCCGGAAGACCTTGGGGAAAGTCCAGAGGAACTCCGGGCGAGACATCGCGCCCACGACCGTGACATCGAGCAGGCCATCGTCGAGCCGCGCGCCGGGCGTGACGCGCATGCCGCCTGCGTACGCGGGACCGTTGCCGACCGCGACCAGCCATGCACGCGTCTCGAGGGCGTGGCCGTCGACGGTCACGCGGAACCGGTGCGGCTTGTAGACGGCGAGCGTGCGCAGCACGGCCGCGACGTAGAGGGTGGTGCCGGACAGTCTCCGAACGGTGTTGGCCCAGCGGTTGGCCTCCGCATCGAAGCCCGACGCGGTGACGCACGTGTACCAGCGCCCGTTCACGCGTCCGAGATCGACGACCCGGTCGTGGCCGTCCGCTACCACGTCGAACGCGCGTAGTGGATGCTTGGCGTCGTAGCCGAGCACGCGGGCGAAATCGTTGCCTGCGCCGGTCGGCACGATCGCGAGCCGGCAGCCCGCGTCGGCGGCGACGCCCGCGACCTCGGTTACCAGTCCGTCGCCGCCGCACCCGACGAGATCATGACCGTCGTCGACCGCGGCGCGAGCGAGCTTGGTCGGCGCACCCGGTTCGGGGGAGACGTGCAATGCGATCCCCGCCGCTCGTGCGGCGCGCTCGAGCTCGGGAAGGAGTTTCTGCGTCCGCCCCCGACCGGCTACCGGATTGACGATCGCGGTCCACGGCACGGCGGGAAGCTACTGCGTCGGCGCGGGTATCGTCCCGCCCGTCCGCGCCCGTGCGGACGCAGCGGAGCCACGGATGGCGCAGCGAGGGAGCCATGTTGCGTGCGGACGAGGGAGCCAGGTGATTTCCGAGCTCGACGGTCAGCGGATGCCGGCGCACGTCGCGATCGTGATGGACGGCAACGGTCGGTGGGGGCAACAACGCGGGCTGAAGCGTACCGAGGGTCACGCGGCCGGTGAAGAGGCGCTCTTCGACACCGTCGACGGCGCGATCGACATCGGGTTGCGATGGCTCACGGTCTTTGCGTTCTCGACCGAGAACTGGCGGCGTCCGCTCGACGAGGTCCGCTTCCTGATGAACTTCAACGAGCGACTGCTGCTCGAGCGTCGTGATGATCTGAATGAGCGAGGCGTCCGAGTGAGGTTCATCGGTCGGCGCGGTGGCAGGGTGCCGGGTCGGGTGCGACGACGCATCGAGGAGACGGAGGCGCTGACGGCGGCGAATCGCCGGCTCACGCTGACGTTCGCGTTCAACTATGGCGGGCGGGCGGAGATCGTCGACGCGCTCCGGGCCATCGCCCGTGAGGCGGCGGACGGCCGGATCGATCCGGGGAAGATCGACGAGCGGATGATCGCCCGTCACCTCTACGCGCCGGACATGCCGGATCCCGATCTGCTCGTGCGCACGTCGGGCGAGTACAGGATCTCGAACTTTCTTCTGTGGGAGCTCGCCTTCGCCGAGCTCGTGTTCACCGACGTGCTCTGGCCCGACTTCCGCACCCGCCACCTCGTCGAAGCCATCGCCGAGTTCCAGCGCCGCGACCGCCGCTACGGCGGCATCTAACCCCCAAAAAGTTGCCAACTGTTCGCAAGAATTCCGGTGCGTGGCGTACAGAATTCTTGCCAACTGTTGGCGAGAATTCTGGCATCTTTGATTGGGGTGGGCGAATTACACTCTTGTGATGCCCGGGCTGTATCGCGACGAAGGAGTCGTGCTCCGCACGATCAAGCTCGGCGAAGCCGATCGCATCGTCACCGTCCTGACCCAGGGGCACGGCAAGGTGCGCGCAGTAGCCAAGGGCGTCCGCAAGACGTCGAGCCGGTTCGGGGCCCGGCTCGAGCCGATGAGTCGGGTCGCGCTCCAGTGCTATCGCGGCCGCGAGCTCGACGTCGTCACCCAGGCGGAGACGCTCGAGGCGAATCGGGTACTGCGGGAGGAGTACGGATTGCTGACGCACGCGGTCCCGATGCTCGAAGCGGTCGACCAGGTCGCGCAGGAGCACGAGCCGAATCCGGCGCTGTACCGCATGCTCACGGGCGCGCTCCGGGCGCTCGCGGAGCTGAAGAACCCGCTGGTCACTTCCGCGTTCTTCTGGAAGTTGCTGTCACTCGAGGGCATCCATCCCATGCTCGACGGCTGCGCCCGCTGCGGTCGTGAGGCAGGCGGGGACGATGCCGCGCTGATCGCGTTCGATCTCGACGAGGGCGGCACGTTGTGCCGGGGGTGTGCACGCGGAGGCGGCCGGCCGTTGTCCCACCCTGCGCTCGACCTGTTGCGACGCATGCTCGGCGGCGGGTTGAACGGCGTGTTCGCACAACCGACCGGTCCGGAGACGCACGAGGTCGAGCAGCTCGGTATCCGCGCGGTCGAACACCACGTCGAGCGCCGCCTGCGTTCGACCGCACTTCTGTAGGTCTGAGGTGCTCCTCTGGCCCGGGTGAACGCGGGGCCGCGGACTAGCCTGGCTTCCCGATGGCACCGGCCGCCGACCCCAAATCGATGGAGCGCGTCGTAAACCTCGCGAAGCGACGGGGCCTGGTGTTTCCGTCGTCCGACATCTACGGCGGATTCCGGTCCACCTGGGATTACGGACCGCTCGGTGTACTGCTCAAGCGCAACGTGAAGGACGCCTGGTGGCGGTCGATGGTGCAGCTCCGCGACGACGTCGTCGGACTCGACGCGGCGATCCTCATGGCGCCGAAGGTCTGGGAGGCGAGCGGTCATATCGCCACGTTCACCGACCCGCTCGT
>JALYLU010000008.1:13772-15172 GCA_030774075.1 Actinomycetota bacterium
CCCGCTCGTCGACTGCCGCAACTGCAAGGAACGGTTCCGGGCCGACCAGCTCCCCGATTCCGGCGCCTGCCCGAACTGCGGTTCGAAGGACACCTTCACCGAGGCGCGCAACTTCAACTTGATGTTCAAGACCCACGTCGGACCCGTGGAGGACGACGCTTCCGTCGCGTACCTCCGACCGGAGACGGCCCAGGGCATCTTCGTGAACTTCAAGAACGTGCAGACCACCACGCGCAAGAAGCCGCCGTTCGGGATCGCCCAGATCGGCAAGACCTTTCGCAACGAGATCACGCCCGGCAACTTCGTCTTTCGCACGCGTGAGTTCGAGCAGATGGAGTTGGAGTACTTCGTACCGCCCGACCAGGCGGCGAAGTGGTTCGAGTACTGGGTGGCGGAGCGCTACCGCTGGTATCTCGACCTCGGCATCCCCGAAGACAAGCTGCGCATCCGTCCGCACGACGCCGAAGAGCTCTCGCACTACTCGGCGGGCACGAGCGACCTGGAGTTCGCGTTCCCGTGGGGTTGGGGCGAGCTCGAAGGCATCGCGAACCGCACCGACTACGACCTGACGCAACACGCGAAGTTCTCCGGTGAGGACCTCACGTACTTCGACCAGGAGAACGACGAGCGCTACGTGCCCTACGTGATCGAGCCCTCGGGCGGTGCCGACCGATCGACGCTCGCCTTCCTGCTCGCCGCGTACGACGAGGACGAGGCGCCGACCGCCGAGGGCAAGGTCGAAAAGCGCACCGTGCTGCGCCTCGATCCGCGGCTCGCTCCGATCACCGTGGCGGTCCTGCCGCTCTCGAAGAAGGACACTCTCCTGCCCTTGACCGACGAGGTTGCGAAGGCGTTGCGGCCGCATTTCATGATCGATGTCGACCTCGCGGGTGCGATCGGCCGCCGCTACCGCCGACAAGACGAGATCGGCACGCCGCTGTGCGTCACGATCGACTTCGACACGATCGACGACCGTGCGGTGACGCTGCGCGATCGGGATTCAATGGCACAGGAGCGAATTCCGCTCGACCGGCTCGTCGGCGAGCTCCGCGATCGTCTGAGTGTGGCCTGCTGATGGACGACTACTACTCGTTGCTGGGTGTCGACGCCGCTGCGTCGGTCGACGACATCCGGGGCGCCTACCGCGTCCGCAAGGATGGGCTCGACACCGCGAGCGATGCCGGCAAGGTCGATGCGGCCAAGCTCAACAAGGCGTGGAACGTGCTCTCCGACCCCTATCAGCGCGGTCGTTACGACCAGCAGCGGGCCGCGGCCGCCGAGTCGGGCACGCTCGGCGACGACGAAGAGGACAGCACGACGAGCTCGAACGGCTCGGGTCCGCAGGGCCTGCGCGCGACCGCCCGCAACTCGCGCCAGGCGCGCCAGCAGTCCACGCGCGA
>JALYLU010000008.1:15182-22742 GCA_030774075.1 Actinomycetota bacterium
CGCGCTGCCCGCGGGAACGAAGTTCCCCGCGCCGAAGCAACGCATCATCGCGATGGTGATCGACCTGCTCGTGCTGATCGTGCTCGTCAGCGGCAGTCAGATCGCCGCCCAGGCCGTCGCCAGGTCGCAGAAGCCGGCGATCGTCAAGCAGGTCGACAACCTGAACGCCGAGATCAACAACGCGAACAAGGACAAGAGCGACGCCGACAAGCGCGTGAGCGCCGACAAGCAGGCGAACAACACCACCAAGCAGGCGACCGATCAGAAGGCATCGGATGACGCGAAGGCCAAGGTCACGGCGTTGACCAAACAACGCGACGACGCCGCCTCGAAGCTCAATCCCTACTTCATCGGCGGGATCGCGATCGCGTTCTTCCTCGGGTTCTTGTATCTCGCGCTCCCGACCGCATTGACCGGGCGGACCCTCGGCAAGCGCATCCAGCATCTCAAGACGTTGCGCGAGGACGGCTCGCCGCTCGGCGTGCGCGGTGCCGTCGTTCGCTTCGGGCTCATCGTCCTCGTGACGTTCGTGCTCTATTTCGTGCTGCAACAGATCGCCGCGGTCATCGTCCTCTTCGGCGTCACCATGTGGATGCGCAATCCGAACATGCAAGGCGTGCACGACCGCTTCGCCCACACGATCGTCGTCAGCGACGCCGGAGATTGAAAGGTTCGTCGATGTCGGAGCAGGGTCGGCCGAAGTTCGTCTACGCGTTCGAGGAGGGCGGTCGCGATCAGAAATATCTGCTCGGCGGCAAGGGCGCCAACCTCGCCGAGATGACGAATCTCGGTCTTCCCGTGCCCCCCGGCTTCACGATCAGCACCGACGCGTGCAAGGCGTACATGGCGCTCGGCGACGAGCTTCCCCCGGGGCTGATGGCCGAGGTGGCCGTTGCTCGTCAGCAGCTCGAGCAGAAGATGGGAAAGTTGCTCGGCGACGCCGACGATCCCTTGCTCGTGTCCGTTCGTTCCGGCGCGCCGTTCTCGATGCCCGGGATGATGGACACGGTCCTGAACCTCGGTCTCAACGACAATTCGGTCAGGGGCCTGGCGAAGCAGACGCAGAACGAGCGTTTCGCGTACGACTCCTATCGCCGTTTCGTGCAGATGTTCGGCAAGATCGTCCTCGACATCTCAGGTGAGCTCTTCGAGGAAGCGCTACACGATCTCGTCGAGAGCAAGGGTGTGAGCGTCGACACCGAACTGACGGCCGAAGATATGGCCGGACTGGTCGACACCTTCAAGGGCATCGTGAAGGTCGAAGCCGGCGTCGACTTCCCGACCGATCCGCAGGAGCAGCTCCGCTACGCGATCGAGGCGGTGTTCAAGTCGTGGAACGGCCGGCGCGCGCGCGACTACCGCCGTATGGAACGGATCCCCGACGACCTCGGCACCGCGGTCAACGTGCAGACGATGGTGTTCGGCAACAAGGGTGACGACTCGGGTACCGGTGTCGCGTTCACGCGCAATCCTTCGACGGGAGAGCACAAGCCGTACGGCGACTTCCTGAAGAACGCGCAGGGCGAAGACGTCGTTGCGGGCATTCGCATCACCGAGCCGCTCGAGGCGATGAGCAACGAGTTCCCCGAGCCGCACCGGGAGCTCCTCGGGCTCATGAAGCTGCTCGAGGACCACTACCGCGACATGTGCGACATCGAGTTCACGATCGAGCAGGGTCGCCTGTTCATGCTGCAGACTCGCATCGGCAAGCGCACGGCCGCGGCGGCGCTGCGCATGGCCGTCGAGATGGTCGACGAGGGACTCATCGACACAACCGAGGCCGTGCTGCGGATCCAGCCCGCGCAGCTCGACCAATTGCTGCACCCGCAGTTCGACCCGAAGGCGAAGTTCACCGTCCTCGCGAAGGGCTTGAACGCCTCGCCGGGCGCCGCGGTCGGGAGGGTGTACTTCACGGCCGACGAAGCCGAGGCGCGCCACGAGGCGGGGGAGCTCGTCATCCTGGTGCGCCCCGAGACGTCGCCCGACGACCTGCACGGCATGATCGCGGCCGAGGGGATCCTGACCTCGCGCGGCGGCTTGGTGTCGCACGCGGCCGTGGTCGCGCGCGGCATGGGCAAGCCGGCGATCTGTGGCGCCGAAGCGGTGAAGATCGATCTCGCGAGCCGGACGTTCGCCGTCGGCGACACGATCGTCCGCGAGGGTGACGTCATCTCGATCAACGGAACGACCGGCGAGGTCGTGGTCGGCGAGGTGCCGGTCATCACGCCCGAGCCGAGCGGACCGTTCGGCATCATCTTGGGTTGGGCCGACGGATTGCGGACGTTGAAGGTGCGGACGAATGCCGATCTGCCCGATGACGCGCGCAAGGCGCGCGAGTTCGGCGCGGAAGGGATCGGCTTGTGTCGCACCGAGCACATGTTCCTCGGCGACCGGCTTCCGATCGTGCAGCGCATGATCCTCGCCGACACGCCCGACGACGAGGCCGCGGCGCTCGAGGAGCTGCGGGCCCAGCAGGAAGCCGACTTCGAAGGCATCCTCGAGGCGATGGACGGGCTGCCGGTCACGGTGCGCTTGCTCGATCCGCCGTTGCACGAGTTCCTTCCCGATCACGAAGAGCTGATCGTCAAGCAGGCGAAGGGCGAGATCTCCGACAAGGAACTCAACCTGTTGCACGCGGCGGAGCTCTGGCGGGAATCCAACCCGATGCTCGGAACGCGCGGTTGCCGGCTCGGCATCATCAAACCCGGTCTGTACCGGATGCAGGTGCGCGCGCTGATGCAGGCAGTGGTGACGCGCCGACGCGCGGGTGGCAATCCGATCGTCGAGATCATGATCCCGTTGATCGTGAGCGAGCCCGAGCTCCGGTTGCTCGAGCAGTGGACGCGTGAAGAGGCCGGCAAGGTGTTGCGCGCCGCGAACATCGAGATCGACTATCTCGTCGGAACGATGATCGAGACGCCTCGTGCGGCCCTGGTTGCCGATGGGATCGCCGAAGTTGCCGAGTTCTTTTCGTTCGGCACCAACGACCTCACGCAGATGACCTTCGGCTTCTCGCGCGACGATGTCGAGGGCCGCTTCATGAGCCAGTACCTCGAGAACAAGCTGCTCTCGGCGAACCCGTTCGAGACGCTCGACGTCGAGGGTGTCGGCCAGCTCGTGCGCATGGGTTGCGAGCGCGGACGCGCAACCCGCGCCGATCTCAAGCTCGGGATCTGCGGCGAGCACGGCGGTGATCCGGCCTCGGTCGCGTTCTGCCACGAGGTCGGACTCGACTATGTGTCGTGCTCGCCGTACCGCGTCCCGATCGCCCGTCTCGCTGCCGCCCACGCCGCGGTCGGTACCGGCGGCCCCGGCGCGTCGGCCTGAAGTTCCGGCCCGAGGTGGCGGTCTGAGGTGACTGGGAGTGAACGCGACCGCACGACCCGGCTGTCGGCCGCCGAGATCACGGCGTTTCTCGACGAGGTGTTCCCCGGGTCGATGGAGTATTTCGTGATCGAAGACGTGCGGCCCATGCGCGCTCGGGTGCGCATGGTGTTCAACGAGTTCCGGTTGCGACCGGGCGGGACGATCAGCGGACCGTCGTTGATGATGCTCGCCGACACCGGCCTGTGGGTCGCGTTGCTCGCGATGATCGGCCGGGAGCCGCTCTCGGTGACGTCGCACCTCGACATCGACTTCCTGCGCAAGCCGGGGCCCGCCGATGTCATCGCGGAGACCACGTTGCACAAGATCGGCAAGCGCCTCGCGGTCGGAGATGTGCTCATGTATTCGGCTGGTGAGAGCGCGCCGTGCGCGCGAGCATCCGTCACCTATGCCATCCCCTCGGTCCGGCTCGATCCGCCGGTGGAGTGACGGCGACTACGTCGTCACCACCGATCCCGCGCGCGTCGACCTCGACGTCGTGCACCGGTTCCTCTCGGAGGAGTCGTACTGGGTGGTCGGCCGCTCGCGCGAGCAGCAGGCGAGGGCGAACGAGATGTCGGCGTGCTTCAGCGTGTTGCACGAGCCGACGGACGCACAGGTCGGCTTTGCGCGCGTGTTGACCGACGACGTCTCGTTCGGATGGGTGGCCGACGTCTTCGTGCTCGACGGCCACAGGGGCGGAGGGGTCGGTGTGTTCCTGATGCAGTGCGTCGTCGAGGCGTTCGATCACCTACCCCGGCTGGTCCTCGGGACCCGCGACGCGCACGGCGTGTACGCGAAGGTCGGGTTCGAGCCGATCATGCGGGTCGAACGCTGGATGGAGCGCTGGTACGAGCCTCCGAACCCGTGACGCTGCGCCGTCGGTGTCTCACCGGGTCGGTACGCTTCGAGTATGCAGGTCGACCACGCGTCCGATCACAGGTTGGATCACAAATTGGACCACGAGCTCGTGCGTCGCGCGCATCCCGGCGTAGAAGCATTCGTCGGGCGCGGCGTGCAACGACGCGAGGCCCGCGAAGCCGCGCTCGACGTGACGCTCGCGCCCGGCGCGACGCGCCCGGTCGGCGCGGGAACACGCGCGCGCGACGAGGCGCCCGATCCCTACCGACTGTGCTTCGAGCGCGATCTCGATCGCGTGAAGCATTCCCACCCTTGGCGCCGGCTCGCGGGGAAGTGCCAGGTGTTCATCGCGCCCGAGGACGACCACCTGCGCACGCGTCTCACGCATGCGGTCGAGGTCGCGCAGGTGGCCACCGGCATCGCCCGCGTCACCGGGCTGTGCGTGCCGCTGACCGAAGCGATCGCGCTCGCGCACGACTGCGGCCACGGTCCCGCCGGCCATTCCTCGGAGGAAGCGTTCTCGCCGTACGTCCCGGGTGGCTACGACCACGCCGTCTACGGCGCCGACGTGACACTGGCTCCTTTGAACCTGTGCGCCGAGACGCTCGACGGGGTGCGCAACCATTCCTGGCGAAGGCCCGCGCCCTCCACTCCCGAAGGCGAGGTCGTCGCCTGGTCCGATCGCGTTGCGTACGTGTGCCACGACTTCGAGGACGCAGTGCGCGCCGGCATCCTGACCCCCGCGGATCTGCCGGAAGAGGTTGCCGCGGTCGTGGGGCGGGAGGGTTCACATCAGGTGGGCGCGTTCGTGAACGCAGTGCTGGACGCGATCGACCGCACGGGCCGGGTCGGGATGACGGAACCTGCCGCGGGGGCGCTCGCCACATTCCGGGCCTTCAACTTCGACCGCATCTATCTTCGGCCCGCCGCCCGGCGGCAGGCCGAGAAGGTCGTCGGCCTGTTGAGCGGACTCGTCGACTTCTTCGTAGACGCGCCGGCCCGAATGCCTCCCGCCGCGACCGGGATGCGCGCCGATCTCTCGCCGGGCTCGCTCGAGGCGGCCGCGGTTGCCGTCCGCTACGTAAGTGGGATGACCGACCGGTACGCGCTCGGCCTGGGTGTCGAGCTGCTCGGCTGGCGTCCCGAAGAGCTTCCCCGAGGCGTATGACCCTCCTCGCGAGCCCATAGCCTGAACCGCGATGGGCATTCTCGACGATGACGTCGCGCGAGTGCGGGAAGCGACGGATCTCGTCGCACTGGTCAGCGAGCACGTCGCGCTGAAACGCGTCGGCCGTCGCTTCCAAGGGCTGTGCCCGTTCCATCAGGAGAAGACGCCGTCGTTCTCGGTGAGCGCCGACAAGGGCGTGTGGCATTGCTTCGGCTGCCAGAAGAGCGGCGACGCGATCACTTTCGTGCGCGAGGTCGAGCATCTCGACTTCGTCGAGACGATCGAGCGACTCGCCGGTCGAGCCAACATCACGCTGCGCTACGACGACGCGTCGTTCTCGGAGGAACGCAAGCGCAAGCAGCGGCTCCACCAGGCGGTGCAGGCTGCGATCGACTTTTACCATCGAAGACTCGTCGAAGCACCGGAAGGCGGCGGCGCGCGTCGCTACCTGCGCAGCCGCGGGTTCGAGGGCGACGTCGTCCGCCGGTTCTCGCTCGGCTGGGCTCCCGAGGGGTACGACCCGCTCAGCGCGCATTTGCAGCAAGCAAAGTTCGCACGCCAGGACATCGTCGACGCGGGTCTCGCGTTCGTGAACCGCGCCAACAAGCTGCAGGATGCAATCCGCGCGCGCCTGATGTTCCCGATCTGGGACACGCGGGGCGATCCCGTCGGCTTTGGTGGTCGCACGCTCGGCGACGACGGGCCGAAGTACAAAAACACCGCGGAGACGGCGATCTACCACAAGTCGAGATTGCTCTACGGTCTGAACTTCGCCAAAGGCGAGATCGTGGCCCAAGGCGAGGTGGTGATCTGCGAGGGCTACACCGACGTCATGGCGTTCGTGCTCGCCGGCGTGCCGACCGCGGTCGCGACGTGCGGCACCGCGCTCGCCGACGAGCACTTCCTCACCCTCAAGAACCTGGCGCGCAAGGTGACGCTCGCGTACGACGCCGACGCGGCGGGCCAGGCGGCGGCCGAGCGGTGCTATCAGTGGGAGCAACGCTTCGAGGTGCAGTTCCAGGTCGCGGATCTTCCGGCCGGTCGCGATCCCGCCGACGTGTGGAAAGACGATCCGCAGCAACTCGTCGGAGCGGTGAAGGGTGCCGTGCCGTTCCTCGAGTTCCGCCTCGATCGCCTGTTGCGCGCCGCCGACACCTCGACGCTCGAAGGTCGGGCGCGCGCCGCGCAAGAGGGAGCGATCCTGCTCGCCGAGCATCCCAACGATCTCGTGCGCGATCAGTACGTCATGAAGCTCGCGGGTCGGCTGGAGATCGAGCCGGACCGCGTGCGCGACGCCGTTGCTCAGGTGCGCACCCGACCGCACGTCCGGTCGGCGTCCCAGCCGGCACCGCGTCCCGTCGAGCAGCCCGTCGATCGTCGCGAGCTCGACGCGCTGCGATGGGCGGTGCACGGCCCCGAGATGATGAGTGGCCGTCTCGACGTGGCGCTGTTCGTCGATCCACTCGCGCGGACTGCGTTCGCCGGCCTCACCGAATTGCCGTGGCACGAGTGCCTCGAACGCGCGTCACCCGAGGTTGCGGCCCTGTTGCAGCGGCTCGCGGTCGAGGACCTCGACGATCGCGGTCCGACCGAGGAGCTCGCGACGCGTGTGGTGGTCAACCTGGTCGAGGCGTCAAGTCAACGACTCCTCACGTCGATGCTGCGGCGTGACGACCCGCGTACCTCGGAGTTCAAGGCAAAGCTCGACGTGCTCACCAACGCACGGGCATCGGAGCACTGGGACGCGGCAGAAGTCGTGGCCGAGCAATTGGTAACGTGGATCACCGATGACGCAGACGCCGGAGCCTGAGACCGCCGCGTCCGTCGACGGACCGGCACCCTCGGTGAACGCGCCGCCGTCGGAAAGCGCGTCGTCGCCGGTCGATGACGTGCTCGCACAAGTGCGCGAGCGCGGTTTCATCACCACCGGCGAGATCTTCGCCGCGTTCCCCGATCTCGAGCCGGACGCCGATGAGCTGCGCGATCTGTGGGACATGTTCGAGTCGCGCGGCATCAAGGTGCTCGACGAGATCGCGGAGGAGCTCAAGCTCGAAGACGAACGCCGAGGCGCGCAGAGCGCGCCACCCGAGCGCGCGCCCGCGCCCAGGCGGGTCGAGCACCGACCGAGTGCCGCGCCGCGCCCCGGTGGGGGATCGCGCCGCGCGCCG
>JALYLU010000009.1 GCA_030774075.1 Actinomycetota bacterium
GCCGCGACCGGCTCGACCCCCTCGAGTCGCTCATAGAACAGGAACTCGTCGCATGCGGGGGGCAGCAGCGCCGACGTCGAAGCCTCGACGCCGATGCCGATTACCCGCCGGTTGAGCTCGCGCAGCTTGTGGACCAGCGGCGTGAAGTCGCTGTCGCCGGTACCCAAGACGAACGTCGTGATGTAGTCGCGCTCGAGGCACAGCTCGATTGCGTCGACGGCCATCTTGATGTCGGCCGCGTTCTTGCGGACCGATCCCATCCGCTGCGGGATCTCGATCAACTCGACGTGGTGGCGCGTGAGCATCCGCCGGTCTTCGTCGAACCGCGACCAGTCAGCGTACGCTCGGCGCACGACGACCCGCCCCCGCTCGGCGAGCGCGTCGGCGACCGGCCGGAAGTCGAACACACTCAAGTGAAGCTGTTCCCGCGCGCCGATCGCGAGGTTCTCGTAGTCGAGGAACAGTGCGATCCGCTCTTCGTCGTTGGTCACGCGGTCGCGACGATATCGGCAACGGGCCGTATTTCCACGATGTGACACGCGCCCGGGTCGCGCGGATCCCACCGTCGGCCGCGCCCGCGTCATGATGACGACGATGGATCGACCCGACCACTCCCGCGTGGGCCCGCTGCGGATCGCGGCCCGCGCGGCGGTCACGGCCGCGCCCCTGGGGTTCGTGCTCGCGGCGTCGAAGAATCCGCATACGGACGGCGCCCGTTCCGGGACGCTGATACTGGTCGCGTCGGTGGTGGGGCTGCTGGCCGCTCGCCGTCTCCCCGCGAACCGCGCGCTCGCAGTCGCCGGCGGCGCGGTCGCGGCGACCGCCGCGTGGCTCCTCCCCCAACGCGATGATGCAGGAAGCGCGCTGATCCTCGCGGTTCTGTTCGCGGTGGGCGCCGGCATCGCGACGGAACCGCCGTCACCGTCACGCTTGACCCGTGACTGGGGACTCGCGGCAGTCGTCGTGATGTTCGCGCTCTACTTCACGGTCTCGCAGCGCGTCTTGCTCGTCGTCGTCGCAAGCGCGGTGATCGCCGCGTCCGCGGCAAGCGCGGTCGGTTGCTTCCCGACGCGCAGATCGAGCCGAGGTCGCGCGATCGTCTTCGGCACGGTGTTGCTCGCGACGACGCTCGTCTTCACTGGATACATCGGCGCGGAGACTCCCGGCGCGACCTGGTTCGGCGGCGGCATCGTGCACGGACCGGGCGACGGCAGTCAGGTAGCGCTGACGTTCGACGACGGGCCCAACCTCGGGGCCACCGAGAAGATCATGGCGATCCTCGACGCGCACGGCGTCAAGGGAACCTTCTTCGAGGTCGGCAAGGCGATCGACGCCAATCCCCAGATCACACGCGCGCTGTACGAGGACGGTCAGCTCCTCGGCAACCACTCGTACCACCACGACCAGTGGCGCTGGCTGGATCCCCGCTATCCCGAGCTGGAGCGCACGCAGGCCGCGTTCCGGCGGGCCATCGGTACGTGCCCGGTTCTCTACCGCCCACCGCACGGCGACCGCACACCCTTCCTTGCGCAGGTGGTGCGCGACCACCACCTGCGCATGGTGCTGTGGAGTGCCTCGGCCGGCGATTGGGCGACGAACGACGCCCAACTCGTCGCCCGACGCATCCTCGTGGGCACCCGCCCCGGTGCGATCCTCCTGCTACACGACGGACTCGACGGCAACCCGTCGGCCGACCGCGAGGTTCTCGTGAAGGCGCTACCCCTCATCCTCGACGGCCTGCGCGCCAAGGGCCTCTCCGCGGTTCGCCTCGATCGCCTGCTCGGCACCGGCGACTACCAGAGCTGCTGACGCAACGGCCCCCGACATCAGGTGCTCGGAGGCGGCGGCTGCGCGCTGCCGTCCGCGACTTGGAAGCCGTCGCTGTCGGCGTCGGCACTCGATGGCGTCGCGAGGACGGTGGTGCGGCTGTCATCGACCATCGAGACCGAATACACCGTTGCTCGCGCCGGCGTCCGGAAGAACGGCTGCCAGTTCGGCGTCGCGCCGGGCGCGGCCGTGCTGTATGACACTGGGTCGAACACCACGTTCGTCGTCCGTGCGAGCGGCACTGACGAGCACACCGTCTTACAGATCGTCGGTCGCTCGAGAATGGCCTCGGCACTGTGCTTCGGGGATGGACTCACGATGGCGGTGCGGCTTGCCGAGGTGCCGGTGGTGACGTCTTGCACCGTCATGGTCCAGACGTTGTTTCCGACCTCGATCACACTCGCCGTGACCACGTCACCGGCATGGACCGCGAGCGGAAGTCGCTGGGCGCCGGCAGGTGGAAGATCGGTCCATGCCCAGTACTGGGCTGACCCATTGGCATTGTCGGCTTCGATACCGGTCTGCACCAGGTTCTTGTCGGTCGAGGTGAACCCTCCGATCCCTACCCACGCGCTCGAGTACTGGTAGCCGGGTGTCGTAGTCACGGTGGGGACGGTGAATGTCGCTTTGACTGCGGTGTAGTTGGTGCTGTTCGGCGCGACCTGCACGGACCCCGACCAGTTGGTCGACCTCAGTACTGTGCTGGTTGTCGCCGCGCCCGCCGGACGAGCTGCGCCGATCACGGTCACGCTCATTGCGACGACGACGCATCGAGTGACGATATTGATGAGATTCTTCATCTTCGGATCCTTTGCGCTGCCCGACTCTGACTGCCGGCTACAGCGAGTATCCGGTTCGCCCCGGCGGCACACAGTGCCCACCGTTACCGAGCAAAGGTGCGCGACATCACACAACGAGGCGGACGCGAAAGAGCCGCCGGCATCTTGCACCGGCGGCTCCCGCGAAGTGACTCGACGTCAGATGACTCGGACGTTCTGGGCCTCCTGGCCCTTGCGGCCCTGCGCGACGTCGAACTCGACGCGCTGGCCCTCGTCGAGGGTCTTGTATCCGTCACCCTGAATTGCGGAGAAGTGAACGAACACGTCTTCGCCTTGCTCGCGGGAGATGAAGCCGTAACCCTTTTCGGCATTGAAGAACTTGACCGTACCTTGTGCCACTACATACTCGTTTCTGATACGCGACCGACCGACCAATTCGACCGGTTCGCCGTAGAGCAGTGTATTGGAACGCCGGTCTCCCGGTAACCTTGCCCGCGTACGGTGTGCGCGGGACCGCTCGCCGTGGCGTCAGTGCTGGTCGAAGCCGAAGGTGTCGTATTTCTCGTTCTCTTCGCGTTCTGGATCTGGGCGATCCTCGACGTCATCGCGACCGATTCCGGGCTGTGCCGGAACCTGCCGAAAGGTGTCTGGCTGATCCTCGTGTTGCTCCTTCCCGACATCGGGTCGCTCGCCTGGCTCCTGCTCGGCCGCCCGGAGAAGGGAAGCTGGAAGCCGGGATCTACCGATTACTCCGCGCCTCGCCGCCCGATCGCGTACGAGGACCATCCGCGCTACAGCGCGACGCCCGAGATCACCGACCGCCGGTCCCAGGAGCTCGATCGTCGGCTCGAGGCCTGGGAGGCCGAGCAGCGCGTCAAGAAAGCCGAGCTCGACCGACGCGAGGCGGAATTGCGTGAGCGCGAGCTGTTGTTGCGCGAGCGCGAGATCGAAAAGCGCGAACGCAGGTCCGAGCAGTAGACCGACGCGCCTGGCCGGAGAGCTCGTCGATCAGGCCGCGGGCACCCGCGCACGGAGCAATGCCTCGTTCGCGTTCTCCGGCAGCTCGAGCAGAGGTTGCGCGATCTCGGCTCGGGTCGGTCCGAACTGATCCGCGAGCGGCTTCAGCGCCGCGACGTCGAAGTCGTAGAGCTTCGCGACGTTGTCGGTGAGGATGCGTTGCATGTCAGCCGGGCTCCAGTCCGAGAAGACCTGGCGCAACGCCTCGCGCGAAAACGGGTACGTGCCCTCATCGTGGGGGTAGTCGGAACCCCACATGAACTTGTCGAGACCGACCGTCTCCTTCGCGGCGCGGGCGTCGGCCGGGCCGGGAAAGCTCACGCCGAGCCACACGTTCTGCTGGAAGTACTCGGTCGCCGACTTCGGGAGTATGTGCTCGGGTGCAAACCGCAACTCGCCGATCGCCCCGTCCTTCTTCACCCGCTTGAGCACGTCGTCCATCTGCGCGAGAAACGACGGGATCCAGGCGCACCCCTGCTCGGTCATCACGAACTTGAGCTTCGGGAAGCGCTCGAACACCCCGGAGAGCAACAGGAAGATCAGCGGCCGCCGGGAGTAGTGGCCCAGCTCAGTGATCTGGATAAGCGCAGACGACGGATGCGGGAGGTAGGACGGACCACCGACGCCGCCGTGGCAGTTGATCGGTACCTCGAGGTCCTCGCACACCGCCCATAGCCGGTCGTAGTCGGGGTGGTTCAGCGGCTTGAGCCAGGTCGCGTCGGGCGGGATCGGCGGGAGCAGGGCACCCCCGCGTAAGCCGTGCTCCTTGATCCAGCGAACGTCTTCGATCGCGTCGTCGAGATCGTTCACGAAGATCTGGCCGATGCCGGCGCGGCGCTCCGGGAACTGGCCGCAGAAATCTTCGAGCCACCGATTGTGCGCGCGCACGCCGGCGAGCCGGTGCTCGTACTGCTCGGGCGTGGCCGGCGGCGCGAAGAGCACGAAGCTCGGAAAGAATGGCGGCACCGTGTTGGGGAAGATGACCTCGCCGACGATGCCGTCTGCGTCCTGCTGGCCGTTGCGCATGTCGTTGTCCCAGTTGCGCCAACGGCGCTGGTCGCCCAAGTCCTTGAACGGGTTCTTGTACTTGGCGCGCCAGGCGTCGAAATCGTCGTGGTACTTCGACTCGAGGAACTCGCGGTACTGCGCGTGGCTTCCGCCCGCGTGCGTGTCGGACGAGATGATCGTGTAGTGCTCATCGGTCATTGACGACACGGGTCCTCCTGCAACCTCTCGCCGGCGACGTGTCGCCGTGAGACGCGGTAACTAGAACGAGATTCTAGTATAGTGAAAGTGATGTCCGACGCCAACTCGCCGCTCACCCACGCCCAACAGGCCCGCCGCGACCGGATCGTCGACGCCGGGCTCGCGCTGCTCGCCGAGCGCGACTACGACAAGATCCAGGTCAGGGACGTCGCCGAGGAGGCGAACGTCGCGCTGGGCACCCTTTACCACTACTTCTCGTCCAAAGAGCACCTCTTCGCCGAGGTCCTGGTCCGCTGGGCGGGGATGTTGCGCACGAACATCTCCCGCAATCCCCTCCGAGGCACGACCGACACGCAGCGTCTCACGCAGGTGATCAACCGATCGGTACGCGCGTTCCAGCGTCAGCCCTCGTTGGCGCGGCTCGTCGCCACGCTCGAGACGTCGGCGGATCCGTTCGCAACCGAGATCCTCGCCCGCCTCGCGCACACGACCAATGACATCTACCTCGAAGCGATCCACGATGTCGATCGCGATACGGCGCATCGCATCGTCTCGGTGGTCGACGCCGTTCTTGCCTCGCGTCTGCGATCGTGGGTCGCCGGCCGGAGCTCGATCACGGCCGTATCCGACGACCTGGCCGACGCGATCAGCCTCCTGCTCGACCCGGGTTCACGTCGCTCTGAAGTTCGTCGCTCTGAAGTTCGTCGCTCTGAAGTTCGTCGCTCTGAAGTTCGTCGCTCTGAAGTTCGTCAGACGGCGCGCTCGTAGTACAGCGGTTCGGCGCTCTCCTGCGCGAAGTAGACGCGGCCGCGCCGGTAGGCGAGCACGAGTCCGGAACGCACCGACACGAGCGCGTCGTCTCGCTCGACGGCCCAGAGCTCGCGGTCGCTCGCGCGTATGAAGTCGTGGCCACGCTCGGCATAGGCGAAGACTGCGCCGTCTTCGAATCTGCACAGGCACCGTGGAAGGGCGTCGCCAATGGAATCGACCGACGGCGCGTTCGAGGGGCCGCCGGTGCGAAGAAGATCGGTCTGCAAAGCCATGAGGCCCCCTTACCCAGCCGCCACCGTGAAGCAAGCCTACCGGTGACAGCCGGTCCGGACCAGGGGTCAAACCGGTCACGCGGTAGCGGATTCCAGGCGCGCGAAGAGCGCGGAAGCGGTCGCAGCGTCCGCCGGAAGGAAGGTCTCCAGCGACAGCTCCGCGAGTGTGATATCAAGCGCAGTACCGAAGGTTGCGATCATCGTCATCAGGGCCAGTTCGCCCACGTCCGTGCGCAGTCGCATAGGCATCGCGATCGGGCGCGGTGTCTCCGCCGCGGGCGGCACCGCGACGCCCATGTCCGCGGCGTAGCCAACTAACTCGAGTTCGAGCTCACGCAGTTCGTGATCACCTGTGACGGCGATCTGCCGCCTCAGATTGTCGATGATGTGCGCGCTCCACTGCGCGATGTTCGCGATCCGCGGCGCGACACCCTTCGGGTGCAAGCTCACTCGCAACACGTTGCAGGTCGGCGCGAGCAGCTCGGGCGCGACACCGTCGACGAGCACCGTCGCGGCGCGATTCGCACCGACGAGCTGCCACCGGCGATCGACGAGGATCGCCGGATACGGCTCGTGCGCCGCCAGGATGCGCTCGACCGCTTCGCGCACCGATTGCATCTCGGGCGCATGGAAATCGGTGGCGTGATACGTCGGCGCGTATCCCCCGGCGATGAGTAACGGGTTGCGCTCACGCAGCGGGACGTCGAGGTTCTCCGCGAGATGCAACAGCATCGCCCGGCTCGGTCGCGAACGCCCGGTCTCGACGAAGCTGAGGTGACGCGCCGAGATGCCGGCGGTCGACGCGAGCTCGAGCTGGCTCATCCGTCGGCGGATGCGCCAGTCGCGCAGTAGCTGCCCCGCGGGTGCGACGGGTGAAGTCTCGGTTGAATCGAGCATCGAGATCACCGTAGCGACGAGCGCGCGCCCAGGCCATTACCTCCGAGGGAATCGACGAGCGTCATGCCGCAGCGCACACTCGCCTCATGACGACAACAATGCTCTCCCGCACGCACGTTTCCGTCGGATGCCTAGCCGAATACGAAGCCTTCGCCGCTCTGATCGAAGGCTTGAACGACAAGGAATGGAACGCCACGACTCGATGCGTGGGATGGCAGACGCGCGACGCGGCCGGCCACGTGATCGGACTCGCGGAGGACACCGCGGCCGGCGTCCCCGGAAGCCGTAACGCCGAAGAAGAGGCCGCCTCGGTGCGCCACGAGTCGCCGGCCGGTGCCGCGGCGCGCCTGCGTACCGCGACCGCGACTCTGTTCACGTTGGTCGACGCGATCGACGACGACGCGTGGAACGGTCCGAGCGGGGTACCGGATCTCACGCTCGGCGAAGGTGTATTGACGCTCTGGTATGACACCTACGTGCACGCCGACGACATCCGCGCCGCGATCGGTCGGACGTCCGAGCGAGGTCCTGGTCTCGACGCGACGATCGCGTATCTCGCGGGCCAGCTCACCGCGAAAGGTTGGGGTCCGGCGACCTTGGCGCTCGACGAGGTCGGCCGACACGACGTGAGCGGCGGCGGACCGGAGATCACCGGGGACGCGCTGCAGTTCGCGCTCGTGGCGACGGGCCGCGCGGACGCCGCGACCATCGGCCTCGATCCCGACGCCAACATCTACTGATCTGCCCTCGAGCCACAGTCCCACGATCCGTGCTTCGCGCCCTGATCCCGACGCGGCTACCGTGCGCGCCGTGGCGCGGGGTGACGACGCGATCGAGCTCGAGATCGACGGGCATCCGGTACGCGTCACGAGCCCCGCCAAGGTGCTGTTCCCGGAGCGGGGCGAGACCAAGCTCGACCTCGTGCGCTATTACCTCGCGGTCGCAGAGCCGATCATGCGCACGATGGGCGGCCGACCCGTGCTCATGCAGCGGTATCCCCACGGCGCGACCGGCTCGTCGTTCTTTCAAAAGCGCGTGCCCGACAACGCGCCCGAATGGCTCGAGACGACGATCGTCAGCACCCCGAACGGCACGACGTCACGTGCGCTCGTGGCCGTCGACCTCGCACATATCGCGTGGGCGGTGAATCTCGGATGTCTGGGCTTCCACGTGTGGCCCGCGCACGCGGCAGATCCCGAGCACGCCGACGAGCTGCGCATCGACCTCGATCCGCAACCGGGCACCGGATTCGACGAAGCACGAGCCGCGGCCGCCGACGTGCGCGCGTTGTTCGACGAGATCGGGATCGTCGGGCACCCGAAGACCACCGGGAACCGCGGCATCCACGTGTACGTGCGACTCCTCCCGCGTTGGGATCCCATCCAGGTGCGGGCCGCCGCGGTCGCGGCGGCGCGCGAGCTCGCCCGGCGGAATCCCGTGCTGATGACCGACGCGTGGTGGAAGGAAGAGCGGGGCGAGCGCATCTTCGTCGACTTCAACCAGAACGCGCCCCACAAGACGGTGTTCGGCGCCTGGTGCGTGCGGGCACGTGAAGGCGCGCAGGTGTCGACACCCTTCGAGTGGAGTGATCTCGACACGATCGACCCCGACGCGCAGACGATCGCGACGGTGCCGGCGCGCGTCGAGGCGCTCGGCGACCCGTGGGCCGACATGCCGTCGGAGCCGCAGTCGATCGAACCGCTGCTGGCGATGTCGGAGCGCGACCTCGCCGGCGGGCTCCAGGACGCGCCGTGGCCGCCGGTGTATCCGAAGATGCCGGGCGAGCCGCCGCGGGTCGCGCCCAGTCGCGCACGCAAGAAGGACACGTAACACCCGCGTGGGGACGCCCGCGTAGGCTGCCGGCGTGACGTTCCGGGGCTGGCCGCACGCCGCGCTCGAGTTCTACGTCGGCCTGGAGGCCGACAACTCGAAGGCGTATTGGCACGCAAACCGCGCGACCTATGACGAGTGCGTGAAGGCGCCGTTCCTCGAGCTGTCGGCCGTGATCGGCCGGGAGTTCGGAACGCTGCACGTGTTCCGGCCCAACCGCGACACGCGTTTCTCCAAGGACAAGACCCCTTACAAAACTGCAGCTGCCGCGGTGACCGAGGGCGAGGGCGGTGCCGCGTACTACGTGCAAATCTCGGCCGAGGGCCTGTACGTCGGCAGCGGGTACTACATGTTGGTGAGCGATCAGCTGCAACGGTTCCGCGACGCGGTCGTCGACACGCGAACCGGGCCGAAGCTCGCAACCGCAGTCGAGGCATTGCGCAAGAAGAAGTACGAGGTCGCGGCGCGCGAAGCACTGAAACGCGCCCCTCGCGGTATCGACCCCGACCATCCGCGCGCCGAGTTGCTACGCATGAAGGGCATGCACATCGGTCGCGTGTTCGGCGCACCCCGCTGGCTGCACACCAAGGCTGCGGCGGAACGGATTGTCGCGGCGTGGCGCGACGCGGCGCCGGTGAACCGATGGCTCGACCGCCACGTCGGTCCGAGCACCCTGGCCCCGCCCGAACCCGACTGATCACTCTCCCGGCACGCCGCCCGTAGGCTGACCGCAATGTGCGGCATCGTCGGGTTTGTTGGCTCGGATCCCGAGCGGTTGGAGCGGATGTTGCGTTCGATCGTGCACCGAGGGCCCGACGGGCAGGGCACCGACATCGGCACGCACTTCTCGATCGGGATGCGCCGGCTCGCGATCATCGACGTCGCGACCGGTGACCAGCCGCTCTACAGCGACGATCACAACCTCGCACTCGTGTTCAACGGCGAGATCTACAACCACGCCGAGCTGCGCCGGGAGCTCGAGCAGAAGGGTCGACGGTTCGTCACCCACCACTCCGACAGCGAGGTCATCCTGCGCGGCTTCGAGGAGTGGGGCCGCAACGTCGTCGACCACCTGACCGGCATGTTCGCATTCGCGATCTCGGATCACGAACGCGGCGAGCTCTTCCTCGCGCGCGACCGGCTCGGCATCAAGCCGCTCTACTACGTCGACGGCCCTACCGGTTTCGCGTTCGCGTCCGAGCTCAAGGCGCTCTTCCAGGACGCGGCCGTGCCGCGCCGTCCCGCGGTCGACGCGCTGCGGCGCTTCCTCTTGTTCCGTGTACACGACGACGGCGAGGAGACCTTCTTCGACGGCGTGAAGCGACTGCTACCGGCGCACACGATGCTGGTCCGGCCCGACGGGATCGTGAAGGTCGAGCGCTACTGGAATCCGCCGGTGAATCCGGAGTTCGCGTCGAGCCGAAGCGACGACGACTACGCGCAAGAGTTCGCGAGCCGCTTCGACGACGTCGTGAAACGGCATCTCATCTCGGACGTGCCGGTCGGCGTCCCGCTCTCGGGCGGGCTCGACTCCAGCGGCGTGGTATCGACCATGGCCCGGCTCCGGTCGAGTGGCACGAACCTGCACACCGCGGGCCTCTACACCTTCTCCGCGCTGTATCCGGGCCAGAGCATCGACGAGAGCGAGTACATCGGCGAGGTCGAGCGCGCGGTCGGCAGCATCCCGCACTACGTGTACCCGAAGCTCGACGAGTTCTGGAACGAGATCATGGAATGGATCTGGTATCAGGAGGAGCCGACGATCGCGTCGGCGCCCTACGCGTACTACTCGGTGTACCGGCTCGCGAGCGCGCACGTGAAGGTCATGGTGAGCGGTAACGGCGGCGACGAGCTGCTGGCCGGCTACATCCCCTACTTCCGCACCTACCTCAGCTCCGCGATGGCGCAGCGCCACTATCTCGCGGCCGCCCGCGAGATCGTCAAGGGCCGCGACCTTTACAAGAAGTATGCGGGCGAGCTGATCCGCTCGAAGCTGCCCGGACGCGCGATCGACCCCTTGAACGCTCGCGAGCTGCTGGAGCCCGGGTCGGCGGTCGCGACCGCGCACTTCCGCGCGCACAAGAATCTCAACGAGCGCCTCGCGAGCGATGTGCTGCAGTATTCGACTCCCGACCTCCTTCGGTACGAGGACAAGAACTCGATGGCCTTCTCGATCGAGGCACGGGTTCCATTCCTCGACCACGAGCTCGTCGAATTCATCTTCTCCCTGCCGATCGACCAGAAGATCAAAGGTGGCTGGAACCGCGCGGTGTACCGCAACGCGATGAAGGGCCGCATGCCGGAGAAGAACCGGCTGCGACGCTCGAAGATCGGTTTCACCAACCCCGACATCACCTGGATGAAGGAGAAAGCGCCCGAGATCCGCGCGATCTTCTCCTCGTCGGAGCTCGCGTCGCGCGACCTCTACAACCCCGCGCAGCTCGTGACCGCATGGGACGAGTTCCTCGCGGGCCGACCGGGTGACGGGCTCATCTTCTGGCGCGTGCTGGTCACCGAGCTGTGGATGCGCCGGTACTTGGATCAGGCGGTGGCGGTGTGACGATCCGACGCGCGCAGGGGGTCGACTACGAGCGGATCCCGGTGCAGACGCACTTGATCCACATAAAGGAACCGCTCGAGCCGGTGTTCGACGAGTACGCGAAACCGGTGCTGCAACCGGGTGACTGGCTTGCGGTGTCGGAGAAGTTCGTGACGATCTCGCAGGGACGGGTGATCCATCAGTCGGTCGTACGGCCCGGCGTGCTCGCCAAGCTGCTCGTCAAGGGCGTCACCAAGCATCCCGACGACGTCGGCTACTCCGACCCCCGGAAGATGCAGGTCGCGATCATGCAGACGGGCTGGTGGCGCATGTTGGTCGCGATGATCATCGGCGCGATCAGCCGGCTCGTGCTGCGCCGCCGCGGCGACTTCTACCGCATCGCCGGTCACCGCATCTCCGAGATCGACGGCTTCAGTCCGGCGACGGTGAAGCCCTTCGACGAGTTCGCGATGCTCGGACCGGCGAACCCCGACGCCGCGGCCGAGGAGATCTCGGCCCATATGGGCGGCGCACCGGTCGTCATCGTCGACGCCAACAACATCAACGTCGAGGTCCTCGGCACGAGCCCGGGTTTCCCCGCCGACGCGTCGGTCGTCCGCGAGATCTTGCTCGACAACCCGCTCGGCCAGAACGACGAGCTCACGCCGATCATCGTCGTACGACGTCTCGGCTAGAGGCGCGCGGCACGGCGCGCTGCTTTTGACATCTTCTTGACGGCCCCGGATGCGTTCCTGATACCGCGTTGACGGGTGTCCTGGTGTGATGAGACGGGCGGCCGGCCGGCTGCCCTTCGCATCGCGGGAGACACCTTGCTGACCGAGCCGACACCGACGACCGAGACGGCTCCCGCCGCGCCGGACGGCACCGCCTCGCGGCCGATGCCCGCGCCGCTCGTCCCGGGCCTGGAGTTGCCGCCCGACAGCGTGCGCTATCGCCTGAAGAACAAGCTGCTCGGTCCGCCGCTACACACGGAGCAACTCGACCACGAGCGGCTCGGCAGGCCCACGGCGTTGGCGGTCTTCGCCTCCGACAACCTGTCGTCGTCGGCGTACGCGACCGAGGAGATATTGCGCGTCGTGCTCCCCGCGATCGGTGTGGCGGCGTTCGCGCTCGTCCTGCCGATCACCATCGCACTCCTCGTCGTCCTCGGCTTCCTCATTCTCTCGTACCGCCAGACGATCAAGGCGTATCCGACCGCGGGCGGCGCCTACATGGTGACCCGCGACAACTTCGGACTCATGCCCGCCCAGGTGGCGGGTGTCGCACTCCTCACCGATTATGTGCTCACGGTTTCGGTATCGGTAGCCGCCGGAACCGCCGCGCTCGCATCCGCGTTCTCGAGCCTCGAGCCCTTCATCCTGCCGATCTCGATCGCGTTCGTGATCATCATCGCCTACGGAAACCTGCGCGGTGTCCGCGAGTCGGGCAAGATCTTCGCAGCCCCGACCTACTTTTTCATCTTGACCATGGCGATCCTTATCAGCGTGGGTGTCTACAAAGCCATGTTCGGTGGTCTCGGCCACGCCCACTACACCACCCAGCAGATCCAGGACTTGGTCAAGTTCGGCCATCCCGGCGACGGCTTGTTCATGGGTGCCGCCCTCTACATCGTGCTGAAGGCGTTCGCGTCGGGCGGTGCCGCGGTCACCGGCGTCGAGGCGATATCCAACGGCGTGCCTGCGTTCAAGAAGCCGGCATGGAAGAACGCTCGGTCCACATTGGTGGTCATGGGCTCGCTGCTCGGCGCGATGTTCTTCGGCCTGTCGTGGATGGACAGCAAGATGCACGTCGCGCCGTTCGAGAAGGGCACCCCGACGGTTATCTCGCAGATCGGCGACCTCGCGTTCGGACACAGCACGCTCGGGCGCGTTCTCTATTACGCGCTGCAGGCCGGCACGATGCTGATTCTCGTGCTGGCAGCCAATACGAGCTTCGCCGACTTCCCGAGGCTCGCGTCGTTCCACGCCGGCGATAATTTCATGCCCCGCCAGCTCACCAAGCGCGGCCACCGGCTCGTGTTCTCGAACGGCATCATCTTCCTCGCAGGTGCCGCGATCCTGCTGTTGATCCTTACCGACGCCAAGGTCGATCGGCTCATTCCGCTCTACGCGATCGGCGTGTTCACGTCGTTCACCCTCTCGCAGGCGGGCATGGCCAAGCACCACATCCGCGAGAAGGAACAGGGTTGGCGCTGGGGACTCTTCGTCAACGGCATGGGCGCGATCCTCTCGCTGGTCGTCGACATCGTCATCGCCATCACGAAGTTCTCCAAGGGCGCGTGGGTGATCGTCGTGTTCGTGCCGATCATGGTCGTCTTGCTCGTGCGTCTCGCCCGCCAGTACGAGCAGGAGGACGAGGCCCTTGCGCACGACGTGCCCAAGGCGGTCGCCGCGCCCGTGCGCAAGCGGCTCGTGGTGATGGTGTTCGTCGACCGTCTGGATCTCGCGGTCGCCCGCGCCATGCAGTTCGGTCGCGCGTTACGCCCCGACGAGCTGCGAGCGGTGCACTTCGTGATCGACATCCAGCACGCCGACGAGCTCGCGGCGGAATGGCGGGAACACGGTCTGACCAACCTCGGCCTCGAGCTCATCGATTGCCCGGATCGTCGCCTCACGCGCTCCGCGGTCGAGACCGTAGCGCGCGAGCTGAGCTCCGGGGACTCCGAGGTGTGCGTACTGCTGCCCGAGCGCCAGTTCAAAGGAGCGTGGCACCGCATCCTCCACGACCAGACCGCCGAGTCGCTCTCGCGCGAGATCTCACGGCTGCCGCACGCGAACGTGACGATCGTGCCGTTCCACTTCGACGACCGCGCCACGATCTCGCTCACGAACGGCAGCGCGAGGCCGGGCACGAAGGGCAACGGGCGCGGCGACGGCGAGGGCAAGCGCAATGTCAAGAGCAACCTCAGTTCGCTCGCGGATACCGTGCAGATCGTCCGACCCGCCGACACGACGCCGATCGGCGACGTGCGCTGCCGGCAGCACGTGCGGGTGCACGGGCGGGTCCAGGCGGTGCGGGTCGAGCCGCTCGGCGGCAGCCCGTGCCTCGAGTGCACCGTCGTCGACGAGACCGGCGGCGTCTCGGTCGTGTTCTTCGGTCGCCGTCAGATCGAGGGCCTCGCGATCGGTGCCGCCGTCACCGTCGAGGGCATGGCGATCGACCACCACGGACGGCTCGCGATCGTCAACCCGGTGTACGAGCTTCGCTGACCCCGCGGGGCGCTCGAGGGCGCGCGACGATGTCGGCGTGAGCATCTTCAACGACGACCACCGCTACTGGCAGGATCGCTTCGACACTCGTCGCGTCGCCGACCGGATCGACGAGCTGCTCGTGAGTGAACGCGTAGACGACAACACCAAGGCCTTCATCGAGTCGCGCGACATGTTCTTCCTCGCGACGTGTGATGCCGACGGCCACCCGCAGTGCTCCTACAAGGGCGGTGACCCCGGTTTCGTACGTGTCGTCGACGAACAGACGATTGCCTTCCCGGTCTACGACGGCAACGGAATGTTCCTCTCGCTCGGCAACATCCGCGCCCACGCCAACGTCGGCATGTTGTTCATCGACTTCGAACAGCCGAACCGCGTGCGCGTCAACGGCGTCGCGACCGTCGACCCGCAGGACCCGCTCGGCGCCGAGATGACCGGCGCAACGCTCGTCGTACGAGTGCGAACCGCGCAGGTCTTCCCGAACTGTTCTCGTTACATCCACAAGATGCGACTCATCGAGCGCTCGAAGTTCGTGCCGAAGCGGGACATCGAGGCGCCGATCCCCGACTGGAAACGCATGACGTGGGCCCAGGAGTATCTCCCCGAGCACGATCCCGCGCGCGCGGCCGACCCGCTCACTTGAAGGAGAGGCTCGGGTCGCCGGGCGGCGGCGGGCGGTCCGACCGAGCGACGACCCGAGCCAGCCACACCGCGCGCGGCGCCGCGCGCCGATGCGACCGTCAGGCGACATTCTTGCCAGATGCGACCCGTTGTCAAGGGCTCGTCTCGTCGAGCAACACGTCGGGCAACAAGACGTGTGGATTTAGGATCCCGACCGGATCGAGCGCGTGCTTGATCGCGCGATACGTCGCGATCTCGACCGCGCTGCGCACCAGATACAGGTATCGCCGCTTGGCGCTTCCGATCCCGTGCTCGGCACTGATCGAGCCGTGCAAGGCGGCGACGAGCTCGAAGACGGCGCCGGTGACGTGCTCATCGTCCGCCGGTACACCTGTCACGTTGACGTGCACGTTTCCGTCGCCCGCGTGGCCGAACATCCATACCGACGCGTCGGGCGCGAGCGCGACCACCCGCCCGGGCGCGGCGTGGACGAACTCGCCGAGCCGGTCGGCCGGGAGCGACACGTCGAGCTTGAGCGGCGCACCCACGAGGTTGATCGCCTCCGGATGTCCCTCTCGGTAGCGCCAGAGCGCCCGCGCCGCGACGTCGTCGGTCGCGACCGCGACATCCGCAACGTCGGCACACTGCTCAACGGCCCGCCCCAGGGCTTCGGTCGGGTCGGTATTGGCCGCGGCTTCGACGAGCACGTAGGCCGCGTGCGACGAGGCGAACGGGTGGGCGAGGCCGAGCCGGTCGCACACGAGCTCCAGGCCCTTGTCGAAGAAAAGCTCGATCGCGTTCACACAGTCGACCTCACGCCGCAGTGTTCCGACCGCGTCGAGCGCCGCGTCGACGCGGCAGCGAGTCGGTGCGTGCAGACGAAGTCGTGCGGCCGTGATGACGGCGAGCGTGCCCTCGCTGCCGCACAACAGACCGGGCAGGTCGAAGCCGGAGTTGTCCTTCTCGAGACCGTCGAGCCGGCGGATGACGCGGCCATCGGCCAGCACGGCTTCGATCCCGACGAGCTGGCGGCGCGTCGACCCGTAGCGCAACACGCGTACGCCGCCGGCGTTGGTCGCGACCGTACCGCCGACGGTTGCGACGTCGCGTGCGCCCAGATCGATGCCGTACTGCCAGCCCGCGTCACCTGCCCGACGTTGCAGTTCCGCCAGGGTCGCCCCCGCCTGCGCGGTTATCTGCCCGGTACGCGGGTCGACCGCCCCGATCGCGTCGAGCCGCCGGACGTCGAGCACGAGCTCACCGTGCAGCGGCACCGAGCCGCCGACGAGCCCGGTGTTGCCGCCCTGGGGCACGACAGCCGTTCGTTCTGCATTGCACAGGCGGAGCACGGCCGCGACCTCATCGACCGTTCCGGGGCGTACGACCGCGGGGCTCGCACCCCGGAACCGGCCGGTCCAGTCGACGACGTTCGCCTCGATGACATCGGGATCCGTGCGCACATGCGCAGCCCCGACCGTGTCGCGCAACGCCGCGAGCAAACGGAACGAGACGCTCATCGCCGACGATGCTACGGCTGTGGGCGCGCGGCTCCGCGTGCCAAGATCGGGTCGTGTCTGAGCAGCGATCGCACCGCGGACGGTTGCTCGTCGCGGCGCCGCCCCTCGTCGACCCCAACTTCGACCGGACCGTCGTGTTGATGCTCGAGCACGGAGACGACGGCGGCCTTGGCGTCGTCTTGAATCGCCGCAGCGAAACGACCATCGACGACGTGTTCCCCGAATGGCACGAGCTCGTGTCGCCGCCCGGGGTCGTCTTCGCCGGCGGTCCCGTGTCGACCGACGCAGTCATCGCGCTCACCCGCCGCCGTGACGTCGAACTCGAAGGCTTCGTCCAGGTTCTCGGCGACCTGGGGACGATCGACCTCGCCGACGACCCGCTCCGGATCGGCGCGTCCCTAGAAACGCTGCGCGTCTTCGCGGGTTACGCGGGTTGGACGCCCGGCCAGCTCGAGGCCGAGCTCGCGCAAGGGGCGTGGTTCGTCGTCGCCTTGGAGCCGGGCGATCCGTTCGTCGCCGCGCCCGAGCGCCTGTGGCGAGATGTGCTGCGCCGTCAGCGCGGACGGCTCGCCCTCTTCTCCAACTACCCCGAGGACGCCACGGTCAACTGATTGCGGGCAACCCGCAACGCGCGGCTCTAGAGCCGGTTGATCGAGAGGAACCGTTCGATCATGCGATTGACCTGGTCGGGTACCTCGAGTTGGTTGAAGTGTCCCGAGCCGACGGTCTGGCCGATGGTGATCGTCGGGCAGGCGCGGCGCAGGTCGGCCGCGGCGTCGTTCGGGACCGCGGAGCCGATCGACAGCAGGGGGACCTCGACCGCGCCGAGCGCGGACACGCCGTCGAACTGCGCCATGACCCGGACCAGTGCGGCGGCGATCGCCGGCGGTTGCGTGGTCATCCCGCTGATGATCTCGTCACGCCGAGCGGTATCAGTGGGCAGGAACATCCCACTCACGAATCCCGCGCGCCACGACCCGTCGTCGTCGGCCTCGACCGCATCAGCGGCCTGACCGATATAGGCCTTGATGTTCGCGTTCACAATCGGTGCGGGATCGATCATCACCGCCGCCCCGACGGCGCCGGCACGGGCCGCGCATGCCAGGGCGACCAGACCGCCCAAGCTGTGGCCGACCACCACCGGGCGGTCGCACCCGGCGGCTGCGGCGACGGCGAGCACGTCGTCGCAGAGTGCATCGAACTCGTAGACGCCCGAGCCCGGCTCAGGTCGATCACTGTCGCCGTGGCCCCGCAGATCGAGCGCGACGACCGCGTGCCGAGAAGCGAAGTGCTCGAACTGCGGCGCAAAGTACGAGCGGTCGCCCGCCCACCCATGAACCAAGACAATCGCCGGATCCCCGCGACCCGCCGTCTCGTACGCCAGCCTGACTCCCTCCCGATCAACGAACTTCGGCATGCGTGCCTCCACTACGCCGTAGACGTGAGCCGAATCTCGGCCCGCCCACACGCGAAGCGAGGGCGGGTACGGCATTCGCCTCGACCCACCCTCGCTCCAACTTCTACATAAGTTATCGGGAGATGAACGCCGCGCAGGACGAAGGGAAGCGACGATGGACTGGATCACCGAGATGACGTTGCGCCTCGCGAGCGCGACCAACCTCGATACGGCCGATCTCTTGCTCGACGCGGACGCCAAGGAGACACTGCTCGACCTCGCCGGCGTCGCCGCGCACTCGTCCGGCGACCGCACCAACGCACCGCTGCTGTGTCACGTCCTCGGGCGCGCGATCGCGCGCGGCGCCACGCTCGAGGAGTGCGCGCGCGCAGTCCACGACTTCGCGGAGGAGTAGTGGACCTACCGGCGACGGCTGTGGGGTCCGGTGAGGTGCGCCCGGTCGATATCGCGGGCGAGGAATACGTGTTGTGGAGAGGGATGGACGGCTGCCTCCGCAGCGCGCCCCGGCGTTGCCCGCATCTCGACCACGACCTCGCCGAGGGCCGCGTCGCCCGGGATGAGCTCGTGTGTCCGGGTCACGCCTGGGCGTTCGACGGCGCCGGCAACGCGTACAAGCGCAACGAATTCGGCCGGATCGATCCCAAGGGTTCGGTCGCGACGCTGGCGATCCACGAGGAGAACGGAACGGTCGTGCTCGAAGTGGAGTGACGCGCGCCACGGACGCGGGTTGGCGCCGAGGTCGCCGGCGAACGGCGCCGGCGTGCGCCCATTCGGTACCGTCCCGGTTCCCATGACGGCCGTGTATCCGCCCGACCACCATCTCCTGCGCGACCTGCGCTTCTCGTTCGACCACGACGCGGACGGACGCCGAAGTCGCGCATGGATGCCCGTGGTCTCCGAGCTGTGCACCGACCTCGGCGACGCGCGGGCCGGAACACTCGCCACACTCGTCGACGTGATCGGCGGCGGCTTGGCGGCGAGCGCGGCCGCGCCCGGATGGATCGCGACGGCCGACCTCACGTTGCACCTCGTCGGCGCGGTGGGTCCGGGATCGGTCGTCGAGGCCCGGGCCGATGTATTGCGCGCCGGGCGGACGACGGTCGTCATCGAAGTCGCGCTGGTCGACGAGCACGAGCGGAACGTCGGCATCGCCACGATGAGCTTCGCGGTGCTCCCGCGGCGAGAGACGAACCCCGAGGTCGACCGCGTGCGCGACAGCCCGTCGACGATGGCGACAGCAGGCTCGCGCCTCGACCGACCGCTGCTCGACGAGCTGGGCGTGCAAGTGCGCGACGCGGCGCGCGGCGTGATCGACGTCCCGGTCACCGATTGGTCGCGCAATTCGATGGGCTCGATGCAAGGTGGAGTCGTGGCGACGGTGGCCGACGTCGCGGCCGAGACCGCCTTATGCGCGGCGACGAACGAGCAACTCGTCGTCACCGATCTCCAGGTCACCTACCTCGGGTTCGGCCGGGTCGGACCCGTCCGAACCGCGGTCGACGTGCTCGGAACAGGTGATGGCCACGGCGCCGCGCGCGTCGAGCTCGTCGACGCCGGCGCCGAGAGCCGGCAGATGACGGTCGTGCACGCGGTCGCGACCCGAGGCCTCAGGTGAACAGCAACGAGGGCCCGGAAGCCGGGCATCACGTCGGCCGCTACATGGGCGTCGCGACGCGCGAGGTCGACGAACTGCACCTCGTCGGGCACGCCGCGGTCGCGCCCCATCTGCGCGGGCCGGCCGGTGGCGTCCGCACGGGCGCACTCCTCACCATGCTCGACAACGTCGGCGGCCTCAGCGGCGGCCTCGCCGCGCTCCCCGGGTGGGTCGTGTCGACGAACCTCGCCGCGCGCGTCGTCGCACTCTCACACGTCGGGCCGTTGCGTATCGATTCCGGGTTGCTGCGCCGCGGACGTAACAACGTCGTCACCGGCGTACAGATCCGCGACGAGGGAAGGCGCGACATGCTCGTCGCGAGCGGCGTGCTCACCTCCGCGATCCTCGTCCCCGAAAACGGTCCGCCCCAGTGGAGCCGTCCGCTCGTGCTCGAAGCCGCGCCCGAGCCCGCGCCCGCTTTGCCGTCGATACCCGACTGGCTCGGCGTACGCGCGGTCGGGGATCACGCCGTCGAGATCGACCTTGCCGTTGAGCTCCGGAATCCGTGGGGCATCCTCCACGGCGGGGTCGTCGCCACGCTCGTCGACCTCGCGGCCGAGCACGCGACCGGCGGCGGGAGTACGACCGACGTCGTGCTCCACTTCCTTGCACCCAATCGCGTCGGTCCCGTGCGCGCGAGCGCGCGCGAGCTCGGCCGGCGGACGGATGGCCACCTGCTGCGGATCGAGGTCCGCGACGAAGGTGCCGCGCGCACGACCGCGCTCGCGATCGTCACGTGCGCTACGCGGGCGTGAACTCGACGGGGAGATGGTGGATCGTGGTGACGAGCGAGTTGGCGCCGCGCTCGGCGTCGACACCGTCGGGAACGTGGATGTCGGGCAAGCGCGTCAGCAGCTCTTCGAGCAGGATCCTGATCTCGGTGCGGGCGAGGTTCGCGCCGAGGCAGAAATGCGGACCCGTGCCGAACGCGAGGTGCAGGTTGGGCGAGCGATCGACGTGGAACGCGTCGGAATCGTCGAACACGTCGACGTCGCGATTCGCGCTCGGGTAAACGTTGAGCAGCACGTCGCCGGCCTTCAGCGTGCGGCCGCGGAGCTCGGTATCGCGGGTGACCGTGCGCGAAAAGCTGATCACGGGCGATACGTAGCGCAGGATCTCTTCGGTGGCAGTGTTCACGAGACCGAGGTCGCCCACGAGCTTGGCGCGCTCGGCGGGGAAGTTCGACAATGCGAGCATCCCGCCGGACAAGGCGTTGCGCGTCGTCTCGTTACCCGCGACGAGCAGCAGGACCAAGAAGGCGAGCAGGTCGTCGGCGCCCAGACCGAGGCTCGTCTCGGCGAGGCCGCCCTCCTGCACGCGGGTGTGGAGCGCCTTCTCGTCGAACGAGATCTCGCCTGCGTCGGCCGACGAGAGCAACACCGAGATGAGGTCGTCGCGCGGGTGCGCGCGCCGGTCTTCGAGCAGACCGACGAGGTAGGTGATGTACTCGGCCCACGCCTCGCCTGCGGCCGCTTGGCGCGGATCGTCGGCCTCGGCGCCTTCACCGGCCATCATCGTGTCGGACCAGTGTGCGAGGCGCTCGCGGTCGTCGACCGCGAGGCCGAGCATCCCCGCGATCACGATCAGCGGCAGTTGCTTGGCGATGTCGTCGACGAAGTCACACTGGCCTCGCTCGGCCACGCCGTCGACGAGCCCGCGTGCGACCTCGCGAATGTGATCCGTCAGCTGCGTGATCCGCGCGCCGGTGAACCCACGGCTGACCAGACGCCGCTGCCGCGCGTGTTCGGGGTCGTCCATCGACACGATCGACAGCGCGTCGGCGCCGCCGCCCTTCGGACGCACACCCTGCGCGCTGCTGAACAGCTCGGGCTGACGCTCGACGTACGACACGTCCTCGTACTTCGACACGACCCAGATCCCGTTTCGGTCGTCGCGGTGCACCGGATCGTTCTCACGCATCCAGCGGAAGAGGTCGTGCGCGACGCCCCGAACGTACAACGTCGGGTCGAGGGCATCCGATTCGTACGGCGCTGCGGGAGCAGTCATGTTTCCTCCACACTGTCGGGCATTTCAGAGGGCTTATCGGCAACCCGGGCGAAAACGTGCGCCAGTTCCCGAGCTCGCGCCGCGAGCGCTTCCCGGCGCCCGTCGGTTTGCGGAAGGTGCTCCACCAGAACGCCGATCACCGTGTTGCGAATCGCGCGCACGACGGCCGCGTCGTGCAGCCCGAGCGCATCGGGGCACAGGCTGCGCAACCACGCCGCGAGCGTGTGCTCGAACGCGTTGGCGGTCTCGAGCAGCGGCTGGTACACGTCGTCGTCGCCATGGATCGCGTCGGCGATGAGGGTTCGCCAAAGATCCTCGTCGGCCGTCATGCCGACGAAGAGATGGTCGAGCAGGGCGGCGAGACGATCCTCGACACTGCCGGCCAGGCCCTCGGGAAACGGTGACGGGCGTAGGTCGGCCGTGCGCCGCTGCTCGATCGCGGCCTGAAGCAGGTCGCGCTTGGACGGGAAATAGTGGTACAGCGTCGCCACATTGAGCCCGCAGGCGGAAGCGACCGCCCGCATGCTCGTGCCGTGCGCCCCGCCACGCGCCATCAGCGCGAGGGTGGCGTCGAGGATCCGCTCCCGTTGTACCGGCATGGTCCGGCACCCTATCAAACGTTCGTTTGGGCAGGTCCCTCGGCGGGCAGCGGTCGGTTGCTCCTTATGCTCACCGCGAGTACAAGGGAGGCGTGAGCAGCGAGGCCGAATTCCTCGAGAGCTACAAGCCGGCCCGGTACCCGCCCGTCGCGGTCACGGTCGACGTCGTGCTCCTGACGGTGCGCTCGGGGCGGCTTTCAGTGCTGCTCGTGCAGCGCCGCGGGCATCCGTTCCGCGGGCGCTGGGCGCTCCCCGGCGGGTTCGTCGAGCCCGACGACGACCTCGACGGCGCGGCCCGCCGCGAGCTCGAGGAGGAAACGGGTGTTCTCGTCTCGGGCGGCGGAGAGTCGGTCGCGCTGGGACACATCGAGCA
>JALYLU010000010.1 GCA_030774075.1 Actinomycetota bacterium
GTGTCGAATCGTTCGCGACGACCCCGGCCGGTTACGTCCAGTTGCACGGTTGGCTGGCCGGTTTCGGCGCGGTCGATCGGGTCGGGGTCGAAGGCACCGGCGCGTATGGTGCCGGGCTGGCGCGCCATCTGCGCGGCCGGGGCCTGGTGGTGATCGAGGTTGATCGTCCCAACCGCCAGGAGCGTCGCCGCAACGGCAAGTCCGACGAGCTCGATGCGATCGAGGCGGCACGGGCCGCGCTGTCGGGCCGAGCGTCAGGGATCGCGAAAGCGGCGGATGGTGATGTCGAAGCGATCCGTGCCTTGTTGGTCGCGCGACGCTCCGCGCGCGACGTGCGGATCAAGTATCTGAATCAGATCCGCCATCTCGGCTTCACCGCACCCGACGAGCTCCGCGAACGGTTGCGGGACGTGCCCCGCGAGCACCTGGCACGCACCGCCGCGTCGCTACGACCGGCACCCACAGCCGGGTCGGTCATGCACGCGACGAAACTCGCGCTCCGCACCCTGGGTCGACGAGTGTTGGCGCTCGAGGAAGACAGCCGACACCTCGATGAACTGATCCACGAACTCGTCAAGCGCACCGCGCCAAGCCTGCTCGAGGTCTACGGCGTCGGCACGCACACCGCCGCGATCTTGTTGGTCGCCGCGGGCGACAACCCCCACCGCCTGAAAAGCGAAGCCGCGTTCGCGCACCTCTGCGGCGTCGCACCCTTACCCGCCACGACGGGCAAGACCCACAAACGCTTTCGGCTCAACCCGGGCGGGAACCGCCAAGCGAACCATGCCCTGTGGCGGATCGTGTTCACCCGCATGAGCGGCGATGAACGCACCCGCAAATACGTAGCGCGACGGCTCGCCGAAGGTCGCTCCACACGCGAGGTCATGCGCGTCTTGAAACGTTACGTCGCCCGCGAGCTCTACCCGCATCTCGCGCGCGACTGAACAGCTCTGGAGTGGCGGGCCTGGCCTGCGAATGCCCCGACGCCACCGGCTGTCCTTCGAACGAATCGCCGGCCCGTCACTCCAACCACGTTCGGCACGCATGGCTTCATAAGAGCTTGCCCTCCACCGAGTGGCCCATCACTGGTCTGCCAGCACCGCCGAAAACGCACCTTGACAAACATAGGGCCCGATCTGGCGTCATCTCGGCGAGCACCGATCGGCAGATATGGCGCGGTTGGCTTGGTCTCCGACGCTCGGCGAATCAGCCAAATCGGCGCTGCAGCGACCGATGTCGCTGGCGGAACATCCGGCGGACTGCCCACCCTTCGATCGGATCGAGCACGCCGAGTCGATGTTCGATTTCTACCGAGTCGCGCACGACGCAGCCGCCGGGATCGTCCAGCAGGGTGCGTTCGTGCCACCAGACACGGTGCCACCAACTGGACGAGGACTCACGGAAGCCACGCCCGTCAGGCAGCGCGACCAGTTCTATTCGGTGGCGATCGATTGGGATGACTCCGAGGAGCAGCTGCCAACTTACTGGCGCGCCCAATCGCCACGGTTCAGTGTCGAAGGGCGCACCGTCCGTGGGGTCGGTCATCCGGACGAACGGCGCGACCTCCCGATTGATGCCGCCGACCGTCGACACCGCAGCCCACACCTCTGAGCGGCTGGTCCGCAACGTCAACTGCACAGTCAGGCGCATCGCTCCAGTCTTGCCGTCAGTGACCGCGGATGCTGAAGAGGAACGCATAATTCCCGATCCCGGCCGTCGGAGCGAGTGCCCGATCGGCAGATATGGGTCGCTCCACTAAGCATTCTGTCGAGCCTCCTCACACTGCCCGGACGCGGTGTCGGTCGTTGGTCGTTGCATTAAGCGTCGAAGTTGACGAATGGCGCCAACGGGCGGACACTCGCAGGGACGGGCGCGGTTAGGACCCTCGCACAGTTGATCTCCAGCCAGAACTTGTGCTCGACGGTACGTAGTGATCGGAGTTGGTCATGAGGCGCATCGTCTTGGCTTTCGCGCTGATCGCGGCTGCGCTGGTGACGGAGGTGGCTGCGGCCGCGGTCGCAGACACTCGACCGGTGACGCCTGCGATCACCGCCGGCAACTCGCATTCGTGCGCATTGTTGCGTAAGGGCACCGTCAAGTGTTGGGGGAATAACTCCTTTGGCCAGTTAGGGAACGGGGCTACTACGGACGCGTCGACGCCGGTGGTCGTGAGTCCCCTGGCGCCCGCGATCGCGATTGCGGCGGGAGAACTTCATACGTGCGCACTTTTGACAGACGGCACCGCAAGGTGCTGGGGCTACAACGGATTTGGTCAACTCGGGAACGGGACAAGCGGCGGTATTTCGTCGACGCCGGTAGTGGTCAGCGGCCTCAACGGCGCAGTGACGATCGCCGCGGGGAACGTACATTCGTGCGCGTTGTTGGCGAACGGCACCGTCAAGTGCTGGGGCCAGAATGTCGTTGGCCAATTGGGCAACGGCACTCTTACGAACTCGTCGACTCCAGTACTCGTGAGCGGCCTAAACGACGCGATCGCGATCACGGCAGGGGCCGGGCATTCGTGCGCGTTGTTGGCGAACGGCACCGTCAAGTGCTGGGGTACCAACAGCTTTGGTCAGTTGGGGAACGGGACGAGCGGCACCATTTCAGCGAGGCCAGTATTGGTTAGCGGCCTGAGTCGCGCCGTCGCGATCACCGCGGGCAACTCGTTTTCTTGTGCATTGTTGGTCGATGGGGGTATCAAGTGCTGGGGTTCGAATTTCTCGGGCCAGTTGGGCAACGGCACCACCAATGACTCCTCCACACCCGTGGTCGTGAGCGGGCTACAAAACGCGAACGCGATCGGCGCGGGCGCGTTCCACACGTGTGCGTTGGTGGTGAGCGGAAGCGCTAAGTGTTGGGGCGACAACTCTCATGGCCAGTTGGGCAACGGCACCACCGTTAGTTCTTCGACACCCGTGGTAGTGAGCGGGCTGCACGGACACCGATAGCCTGGCGATCCGCTCGGCCAGGCGGGTTGCACTGAGCGCACCGTCGCGTCGATCTGGATGGCGAACACGTCTCGCAGACCACCCGAGAGATCGCGCAAGAGGCACGTACGGCAATCTGAAAGACCGTCGCAACCCTCCGCCGACGTTCGTACCACGGTCGTTGCCGCCAGAGCGCGTAATGCCCGCTCGGGGACGGTTATGGCGAGCGGGTTTGGCTGGTTAGGTGGGCCGGCCGGGTTTGGGTTGGTAGCCGTGGTCGGCGAGCCATTGGCGGGCGTGGCCGACTCGGGTGTCGTTGTTGAAGCGGTGCCAGCGGGTGAGGAGGTCGGGATAGCGCTGCAGCTGGGTGTAGAAGCGGCGGAACGCGCCTTTGCCGTCGATGGCATCGGTGAGTCGGCCGACCGTGTCGTGATCTTCGATGGTGGCGATGAAGCGTTGCATCGTGCCGTATGGCGCTGCCGAACCTTGACCGACGACGAGCAGCCAACGGGTCGGGTCATCGAACTCGACCTCGAGGACGCCGGCGTCACGGCTTGCTTCGATGATTGTCTCGGTCCAGACCTGGCGGTCATGGAGATCGAGGAACCCTTCGCTGCCGGCGTTCTCGGCGAGCGCGTCTGCGAGATCGGCGAGATCAACGCCGACCGGGGTCAGCTCCGGTGACGATGTTGCGGGGTCGCGTTCGAGGTCGTCGGCGAGGATGTTGTCGCCGTCCCAGCCGCGGGCGCGCAACGACTCGATCAACTCGGTCGTGATCTTCGGAAGCGCTGCGTCTGCGTCATCGAGCTGGGCCACGAGGACGGCGTCGCCAGCGTGTTGGAGACCGTCGTACGGCAGCTCGGCCGACAGCAGTGCCGCCAGTGCCACGGGGTCGGCGCGCGCGACACGGAGCTCGTCGATCCATCGGTCGTGTCCCACCTCACCTCCGTTCGTTCGCGCTCGGGCTCGGACTCTACGCGGTCGGAGATCGGTATCGGGGTGGTCGACACACCTTCCAGTCACTTCGATTGGAGGATGTCATGCCGGTTCCCAGTTCCCTTCTCACGCCCACGATCGTTGAACACGAACCGTTCTCCGAGCCGGAACGGTTCGCGCTCGCCGGATTCTTGGCCGGTTACTCCGGCCTCACCCATGAGGCATACGCGCTCGATCTGCGCCAGTACGTCACCTACTGCGCCGACCATCGCCTCGCCCTGTTCGATGTGAAACGTGCGCACATTGAGGCCTTCGCCCGCCAGCTCGAGGCTGTGGGTCGTGCCCGGGCCACGATCGCGCGACGGCTGTGCACGATCACCGGCTTCTACCGCTACGCCGAACAAGAAGGACTCATCCCGATATCGCCCGCGGTGCACGTCCGACGACCGCGTCTCGATTACGAATCGCACGCGACCGGCCTCGACCGCAACGAGGTCGGCGCCATGCTCGTCGCCGCCGGACTCGGCGACGCCCGCGACCATGCCCTCATCTCGCTCCTTGCCCTCAATGGACTGCGGGTCTCCGAAGCAACCGGCGCCGACATCGAACGACTCGGACTCGAACGCGGCCACCGCACCCTTCGGATTGTCCGCAAAGGCGGCAAGTGCAACTCGCGCCACCAAGCCTCTCCATCGAAGAGATCATCGCCATCGTCGAACACTGCGGCGGCCTCACCGGCATCTTCCGCCAAGCCACCGACGAAGAACGCGCCGCGCTCTACGAAGCGATCGGAGTCAGCGCGGTCTACAACCCAGAACGCAACCAGGTCCGACTCGGCGCCGACCCCGTTGCTTCAACAGCGTGTCGGAGGGGCGACACAAACCGTAAGTACACGCGATCCCTGGCAGGGTTGGCTGCAAGCAGCGTGACCGTGGGGGCTCCGCGCCCTTCCGCTCCTTCGCGCCTCCACTAGCCCCAAAGCTCTGCGAGGTGCCTGCATGAGCGGCCATGGCGTAGGTGAACAGAAAACTTCAGAGATCAACTCCACGATTCCGTGAACCTTCGAGGGAATGCTTTCGCTGGTGCTTGCATTCCTCGCGTCCAACCCAACCCCCTATTCGAGACGACCGGCGGATCCCTTCGTCATGCTTGTGTCCGCGACTAACTCGAGTCGCCTGAGCTGAAGAAAGTGGCGAAGCTCCCCGCAACTGTAGTGACGACGAAGATGGCCCACACCTCCAGGCCGACATCGACAATCTTGCCGGCCGACGTCAGCGGGTTTTTGATCTGCGACGAAACGGTCAGCAGTTGCACGGCGGAGAAGAACGCTGCGTCACCGAATCCGTGGATATCCCCTGCTTTCTGTCCGCTCTCGAGTGCCCAGATGAGCACGGTGCCTGCGGCGAAGACCACAACTGACAGTCCGAACGCAAGCAGTAGCCGCGCGAGCAGCCGCCGGTGCCGTTCCTCACGCGTGAAGAGCCTCGACAATTCTTCTCGTATCAGCAGCGGAGTCTCCCTCGGCCCTACGCGGCGGTGCCAGGGCGTCCGATGATGCTTCGGCGGGCCATCGGAGGCAAGGCTGCAATCGAACCGGCTTCCGAGCGCGGCACTGCGTGAAAGGCGACTGTCGCTGCATCGCCGAGAAGGAGTGCTTCGCTCCTCCTGTCCGACATCTGCGAAGGGACCGCCGCTTCCCAGGAGTGTGAGTTCAAGACAGTTCACGGACTCAGGTCCCCGTCGGCGTTCGATGGTCGGCCGGAGGGCTCCGATCCGAGACCCGGGCTGGCTTCTCCGTGACGGCTTGGTTGCCGATCGTCAGGCTCGATTGGCGCGAGCAGAGACGATGGCAGCTGCGTCGCCGTTGGGTTTGCCTGCGAGTCCGAGCCCGGTAGCGACGCGGCCGCCCAGGTCGGGGTCGACATTCGTCCAGTACGCGACGACCCGCTGTTGGACCGGCTCGGAGACGTGGTCGCTGGCGTGACCCACGATGTTGGTGACCAGGTGCTCGCGGTCTGCGTCGCTCATCACTTTGCGCACCAGCGTCCCGGCTTGACCGAAGTCGTCGTCCTCGGCGTGTTTTTCGTAGGCATAGCGACCCAACTCGGCGCTACCGATGGACCAACCGAGGTCCGCGCCGTGGGCAGTGTCGGCTTCGGGTCCTCCGTAGGAGTTGGGCGCATAGACGGGTTGCGCGCCGGCGTGCGTGAAGGTCATCTGCGCGTCCTTGTTGTAGGAGTGCACGTCGACCTTCGGGGCGTTGATCGGCAACTGCTCGTAGTTCGGGCCGATGCGGTGAAGGTGGGTGTCGTGGTAGGAAAAGATGCGGCCCATGAGCATCTTGTCTGGGCTCAACCCGGTGCCGGGCACGAGGTTCGCGGGCGAGAAGCTCGACTGTTCGACCTCGGCGAAGAAATTGGCAGGATTACGGTCCAGCACCATTCGGCCAACCGGTATCGGCGGGTAGTCCGACTGGGGCCAGACCTTGGTGAGATCGAACGGGTTGAACCGGTAACCAGCTGCATCGGCGAAGGGCATGACCTGCATCTCCAGGCGCCACTCGGGGGCGTCGCTACGCTCGATCGCGTCCCGGAGGTCTCGGCGATGGAAGTCGGGATCCTCGGCAGTCATCGCCTTCGCTTCGCTGTCGGTGAAATTTTCGATCCCCTGGACGGTCTTGAAGTGGTACTTCACCCAGAACCGTTCCCCGCCGGCATTCACACACGAGAAAGTGTGGCTCGAGTAGCCGTTCATGTTGCGCAAGGTGCGGGGAGTCCCCCGGTCTGACATCAAGATGGTGACCTGATGCGCGCTCTCCGGGGACAGCGTCCAAAAATCCCACTGCATGTCGTTGGAACGCATCCCGGTGTCGGGCAGACGCTTTTGTGAGTGGATGAAGTCCTGGAACTTCGAGGCGTCACGCACGAAGAACACTGGGGTGTTGTTGCCGACCAGATCGAAGTTGCCCTCGTCGGTGTAGAACTTCAACGCGAACCCTCGGGGGTCGCGAACCGTGTCGGCATAGCCCTGTTCCCCGGCCACCGTGGAGAGGCGGGCGAACATCGGGGTGCGCATGCCGACCTTGGCGAGAAAACTCGCCTTCGTGAGCCAGGTGACGTCCTCGGTGACCTCGAAGAACCCGTGGGCGCCCGTGCCCTTGGCGTGCACTACCCGCTCGGGGACCCGTTCGCGGTTGAAGTGCTGCATCTTCTGCACGACATAGTGGTCGTGCAACACGGTCGGCCCGGCCGGCCCCACCGTGAGCGAATACTCGTCGCTCGGAGCGGCGATCCCCGAGTCCGTCGTCGTCGGCGGCGGCTTGGCGTCACTCATAGGTCATCTCCAGAGGTCCGGGTCTTGGCCTGATGTTCGGGATGACGAGCGGCTGAGCTATGGGATGCGGCCCTCGCCCTGCTGGTTGGCGCCGCGCTTGAGCATCTCTTCCTCGTGCTCGGCGACCTCGGGTTCGACCTCTTGTGCCGCGACGGCTTCTTCTTCGGGTGTCGGAGCGCGGTCGGATTCATGTTTGGCCTGCGCGTCGGCGTACTCGGCTTCGCGCGTCTCAGCGCTGGGACGTGTCGGCTCGGTGGCCTCGACCATGGGGCCTCCTTCTCGTTGACTGCGTACCCATCTGTACTACCCGTCGTGGTGATGGTGCGCGGGGGCGTTGTCGATCCGGATGGCGTCGTCTCGCGTTCGCGCCAGGCGCGCTCGGCCGGGCTCGTCGACAGCGATGGTCATGTCCCGGTCGAGCGTCGGCACGTCGTGCCGCGTCGTCGGCGATCCGGTCACTTCTTGAAGGCGTCTTTGACCTTCTCGCCGGCCTGCTTGAGGTTGCCCTTCCTTTGGTCGGCCTTGCCCTTGGCCCGGAGTTTGTCGTTGCCGGTGACCTTGCCGGCCGCCTCCTTGACCTTGCCCTTCGCTCGTTGGGCGTCGTTCTTTGCCTTGTCGGTTGTTGCCATGCTGGATCCTCACTTTGGGATAGGGAGAGGCGTGAGCCTCTGTGGTCAGAATCGAATGAGCGGATGTCATGTTGCTGCGCGGGCCGCTGACGGTCCGACTCCGCTGCGGGGGTCGGGGTCCTCGCGCTCGTCCTGGTCGGTTGACCGATGTGTCAGCGCGCGCTGTCCTGTAGGACGGGCGTGTCGAGGAAGATGCTTATGCCACTACCCATGACGTCATTCCTTCTTTCTTGCGACCCTGTGAAGGGTCCGGCGTGGTTAGACCCTGGTGCGCCGCATCATCGAAAAGACGATGACGACAGCCAGGATCACGAGGATCAGTCCGAATCCGATGTACATAGTTGGCTCCTTCTCCTCTGGAGGTGGGTGCTTTTGAGGCTGCCAGGTGTGGGAGTGGCTCGGACGACTCAGGGTCACGGAGCCTGGAGTCGACGGCGCGTGAAGGTGGTGACGCAATGGAGTCCGTATGCGATGAACCCGAGGCCGACGACGGCGACGACGAGCACGCCCCACGGCTCGAGCGCGAGGCGCCGCAGAGCGCCGTCGAGGCCGGTCGCCTCGGCGGCTTTGAACGTGACGGCGGCACGCACGAGAAAGAAGCCGATGAGGCCCATAGCGATTCCGCGCCCGACTTCTCCTCCCGCGCCGAAGCGACGCGTCCATCGCCGCCGCACGGCCGACATGCCGCCCATGTCGATGTCGTCGGTAACGTCGCTCTTCAGGCCCTTCACGACGCGGTACAGGCCGGCCCCGATGACCACCACTCCGGCAACGCCGACGAGCCATCGGCCTGGCGTGTGCTGCATCAGTCGACTGGTCATGTCGCTGACCGTCTTGTTGCCGTTGGCCTTCGCCGCACGGCTCCGCGCCAGTGAGATCGCCGTGACACCGAACGTCGTGTACAGGATCGCGCTCACGCCGTAGCCGACGCGCGTTGCCAGTCCCTCGGCATCGGTGCTGCCGGGGAGGACTGCTGTCGCCAGCCGCCAGAGCGCATAGAGGAACATCCCCACGGCGAGGGCGACGAGTAGCAGCGGGCCGCCGCTCGATTGCGCGACCTCCTTGATGGCCCCCGTCGGGCTGGCCTCCTTGTTGCCGGTTACCGCGGTGGACCATCCGAACGAGCGGGCCACGACGACGAGCGCGAGCGCGCCGGCGAGCAGGTAGACGATGCCCTTGGCGAGCCAGCCCACCCGCCCCAGCTTCACGATCGACGGGTGCTCTGCGGCAACGCGCCCCACGGGGTCATGGGTCATCGACGCGGTTGACATGGCTGCTCCTCTCGGGAGAACTTCGAGCCGATGGGAGCGTCATCGGAGACCGTCTCATCCGGCACACATACGCAGACGGCCGCGGGCTCTACCCGGACCCGCAACTTGCGGGTCTTCGTACGCGCACCGCCGTCGAGCTCGTAGGGCGACGACCGATCCAGACGCACGGAGACCTTCCGGCCATGCGTCATGTTGACCATCGGTGACCGGTCCGGGTTATGGGTGATGATTCGGGTGAGGACGCGCAACCAGTCCGTCCACCGGTGCGCGGTGACGACGCCGATCTCCAGGATCCCGTCGTCGGGCTGCGCGTCGGGGAAGATGCGGAGCCCGCCGGTGACGGTGCCGACGTTTCCGAAGAGCACGCAACTCGCCTTGCCGTCGAACCACAGCTTGCCGTCGACTTTGACCTTCATCTGGCGCCGGGCGGCTTTCATGGCGCGCGCGCCGCTCCCGAAATAGGCGGCGCGCCCGAAACGACTCTTGGCCGCGCTGTCGACGCCACCCATGATCCGTGCGTCGAAGCCGGCTCCGCCCATGACCGCGAATCGCTCACCGTTGAGCACGCCGACGTCGAGGGACCGGCGGGAACCGTGGAGGCCGATGGCGACGGCCTCCTCCAGGTCCCTCGGGATGCCGAGATTCGTGGCGAGGAGATTCGCTGTACCGGCGGGCAGGATCGCGATGGCGACGCCCGAACCTGCGACCGCGTCGACGCAACGCTGCACCATCCCGTCTCCACCCCACACGAACACGAGATCGGCGCCGAGCTTGACCGCGCGCCGGATGAGCTTGGGTGCCTTGGCGCTCTTGGGAACCTCGAACCACAGGGGATCGGTGACGCCGTTCGCGATGAGCGTTCGGCGCAACTCGGGCAACCCTCCGCCGAGGCGCTTGTCGCGATGAGCCACGACCGCGACCGACGTCATGCGACGAGCTCCGCCCCGACCGGGCGGACAGGCAACGGCGCGTCAACGCGCTTCCGCTCCGCCGCCGCCCGCTGCCCGGCGCGTACCGCAACCATCGCGACGCCAAGAACGGCGAGTCCGAGCAGCGCGCCCGCAACGACGTCGCTGGGGTGGTGCATGCCGCGATACACACGAGCCCATCCGACCACCGCGGTTGCGAGCACAGCCATGATCCCACTGACGAGCCCGACGATCCACGCACGAAACCGGGCGCTCAGGAGCACGACCAGGCCACCGTAGAGCACGACCATCGCCGCGGTGTGCCCGGAAGGGAAGCTCGACGTCGAGGGCAAGGACCCCAACCGCAAGACCTGCGGTCGAGGTCGGTCGACCAAGTGGTTGACGGTGAGGAAAGTCAGCAACTCCAGGCACAGCGCAACCACCAAGAAAAGTGCCTCCCAGCGGCGCCGCAGCAAGAGCAGCACGATCGTCACGACGAGGAGCACCACGAGGATCCCGAACGTGTCGGCGACCTTCGTCGCGTAGTCCGTCCAGTTGTTCATCGCACTCGTGCGGTTCTCCGCGAACCATCGGACGACGTGGTCGTCCCAGCGGGTCAACGAACCCAGCTGGTGCGTCACCAACATGCCGAGCGCCGCAAAGACGAGACAGATCAATACGTAGCCGCTCACTGCCACCGATGCCACCGCCGCCGCCGGGTGCATGCGAGTCACGCGGGCTTCCAACGCGCCGCGCCGGCCCTTCACACCGCGGTCGGCGTCGTACGGGGCGCCGACCGCCTCGTTCGCTCGGCCTTTGAGATCATCAGTCTTCGGGTCCATGGCGTCTCCTACGCGCGGCGGAGGAGGTAGACGATGAGCACGATGACGAGTATCACGACGACAGTGCCCACACCGATGTACATCAGTACTCCCCCTCTTCCTTTTGGCGGATGCGGCCGCTCCCGCGACCAAGTCGTGACCGATTGGAGTTAGTGCACTTCTTCGTGCACCGACGACGAGCCACCCTGAGCGTCGGTCGCTTCACGGTCGTAGGTGCGATTGCGGCTGCCGGTCGGACGGCTGGACACACCGAACACGATCGCCGAGACGAGCAGACCGACTCCTCCGGCGACCATGAGGATGACCCCCACCGTCGAAACCCGGAACCCGTTCCCTTGCGTGGTCACCGCCCAGTACATAACGGCACCCACCGCGAAGGCGATGATGCTGACAACCATTCCTTTGAGACCCATTTCTCGTACCTCCATGTCATTGGCCCAACCCGCGCCCAGGCGCGTCAGCGCACTACTTCCGATGCCGCCCGTCTTTGGCGTTGTCGAACGCGTCCTCGACCGTGGTCGCAACGCGTCGAAACCTGTGCTCGTCCGGTCGAGATCGCGAGTGCCGTGCACGTTCCCGGCATTGCGTGCCCCTTATCTGGGGCGAAAAACCGGGGTCCGGGGCTCGTCGCGTAACGCGTAGTTCTGTGGGGAGCATACACCCATCGGCACGCCTTGGAGTTTGGTGAAGTGGGTCAGTTTGACGTAGCGACCTTTATTCGCCGATTTCTCCGTCTGTCAGTTCCCGATGACATCAAGGCGGCTTCTCAATTGCGAGGACGCTCATGCAACTCCTGATCGACCGCGCCGCCGCGAGTGTTTCGACAGGCGGTGCTGCACTCAATAGGACGCCTAGGGCGACGTGTCCGTCTGCGTCGTGGCTGCCGGGTCTACGCGGAAGCCGGCGTGCGCGGTCGTGCCTTGGTCGCCTTTGGCGGTCACCTCATAAGCACCTGCGGTGTCACCAACCGAGCTGTGATAGATGGCCGTGACCACACCAGCGGCCGAGGCAGTATGCGGCGGGCCGGTGTACTTGCGGCCGCGGGCGTCGATCTCGAAGGTGACGGTCTCCGTCGGCTTCGCGCCGGTCAGCTTGAGCTGAAACTCGTCTCCCCCTTGCGCCGCGCGGGGAGCGATCACGAATCGGATCGGCGGGATCGGCGGGATCACCAGAGGCTGCCCTTCGGCGAGGTGGTCCGGGTTGGCCAGATGGTTGATGGCCACGATGGCCGCAATCGAGACGCCAAACCGTCTGGCGAGGACGGTCAGGGTGTCTCCCCGTTTCACCTGGTAGGTGACCGGCGGGACCGTCGAGGTGGTGGCAGGAGCAATCGTTGCGTTCGGGATGTCCGATCGCTGCGGGTCGCCAAGCAGCCGCTCGAGGGTCTGCCAGTCGGCCGTCCCACAACCGTCCGTGCGGGTGACGGTGAGGTTGACACCTTGGCCGTCGATCGTGCCCGTGATGTGGGCGCTTTGGGGCCCGCCGTAGACCTGACCACAGGCCCGTCGACTTCGCTGGCTGGCCGCGACCTTCAGGACTGCACCGCGATGAACGAGCGCGCACGCGAGACCCGCGGTGTCGCGCAAGAACCCCGTGGCGAGCGCGTTCTGGTCACAGCGCAGCGTCGCCTCCGATGAACGCAACACCGTGGCCGCGGTACCGGTCTGTCTCTCAATCGCGAGTTGCGTCGCCGCGACCGGGCCCGAGCCGCCGCAGCCCACAGAAACAGCGAATCCCAGGACAACAACACCTGCACGCCACACGATTCACCATATGCCCGTCAATCCGCCCCGAGATCGTGCAGGCGCGCCCGACCAGCGGATCGACGTGTGCTCGTTACAGTCTTCGTGAGCGCCAGAGCATCGCCGCGAGCGCCACCGCCACGATCGATACGACGAGGCCTGCGATCCAGCCCGCGACGTCGGCTGCGACAAGGATTGCGCCAAGAGCAGTGCCAATACCGACGACGCCTGCGGTAGCAACCAGGCGCGCAAAGACCGACTCGAAGGTCCGGCGCTCGGGCTGCTCGGACAGAAACCCTCCGGTGTCCGGCGTGTCGCGTGTTGTTGGGTCATGCGAACCGGCGTCCACGTTCCCGACCCTACCCGGTCCTCGTGTCATGCCCGCAGAGCGGGTGACGCCCGTAACTACGCCCCTCTCGGCGCTGACGTAGCGACCCTTCGACAGGTCAATCAAGACGAGCACGTTTTCGAACGGGTCGCGGCAACAACCACGATTCGGTAGCGCTATGTGCCAGAGCGAGTTCGGCTGCGCCGATCTCGTCGTTCCGCCAACGAAGTTCGTGCCCGAGAACGGCTCGATAGAAATCGAGTCCCGCGTCGAGGTCCGGAACCGGGACCGGCCGTCAGCGTTTGAATCGTCGCCGCCCACCGCGTACGCTCGCCGCAAGAACGGTCGTTGCCTCAGACCCCGGTGGCGTCCCAAAGCGGGGAGACGCTCACACAGTGGGGACAGTCCAGGCGAGCGACGCGACGGTCGAAAACGGCAATCGTTCCGGATCGACGCCGTCCACCACGACGCGAACCGGAGGAATCAACACCGACCGGAGGCCAACGTGGCCTCACCGACCGGCCTGAATGTCGAGGCACCGCGCGTCCCCCGCGCCAATCGCCTCGCATGGGCCGTACTCGACGCGCGCAAAGCCCCGCCCCAACGACGCGCGTCGAGCACGGCCCCACTTCTCGGCTGGGTCGCGCCGGCCAGGCTTCTCTATCTCGCGTCGAGCCGGGCAACTAGAGGCGGGTCCCCGAGTGTCGTGTTCCCGGGTACTACCGTCTCGACCAGGGTCGCGTAGGGCAGTCGCCTCCCGCGAGGGCTGAAGCCTGCTTTCCGGAGCGGCGATGTTTGCCGCGTACGAATCGAGCCCTTATGAAAACTCACGTAGCGGTCGGCCGCCGAGGCGGCACGACTCTCATCTCGTGTGCAATCGCCGCCGCGGTCCTGGTGGCGTTCGGGAGTCCGGCGAACGCGGCGGTCGTCGCGACGGTTCCGTTGGGGACCTCCGCGAACTATTCGGTCCTGGCAGGCTCGACGGTCACCAATACCGGCAACAGCACCCTGGGCGGAAGTCTGGGCGTGTGGCCGGGGACGTCGATCACGGGGTTCCCGCCCGGCAAGGTGCTCGGAACGACGGACAAGACCAACGCCGCGGCGAAGAACGCCCAATCGAACCTGACGGCCGCGTATGTGAATGCTGCCGGACGGCCGCTCGACGCGACCACCGCCGCTGATCTCTCCGGCCGCACCCTCCAAGGCGGCGTATACGCCGGGCCGAGCAAGGGCGCGTTGGGCTTGACCGGGAAACTGACGCTCGATGGGGCGGGCAACGCGAACTCGGTGTTCATTTTCCAGACCAACTCGACGCTCATCACCGGGTCGAGCAGCACGGTGACGTTGGTCAACGGCGCCCAAGAATGCAACGTCTTCTGGCAGGTCGGTAGCTCCGCCACCCTCGGTACCGGCTCCACCTTTGTAGGGAACATTCTGGCCCTGACCTCAATCACCGTGAACCGGAGCGTGACCGTCCACGGCCGCGCCCTCGCCCGTAATGGTGCGGTGACCTTGAACAACGACACGTTCACCAAGCCGACCTGCGCCCTGTCCGCTCCCGTCACGACAACCACATCGGCCACGACGACGACGGCGCCCACGACCGCGACGACCGGCACGACGACACTGCCGAGGACTGGAAGCTCGACGACCGCCCCGCTCGCGGCGATCGCGGTCGGGCTCTGCGTCGGTGGTCTGGCGTTCACCGGCATAGCGAAACGACGCCGCGCCACGAACTAGCGACAACGCCGCTCGAACGCGGAGGAGTCCACGGGTCGGATCTGGGGAATTGCGGTGGCTCCAGGGCGCCCCGCGCCGATGGGGTGTACGGTCCGGGTTGTAACGCTGCGTTACGCGACCGAGCCCGGGACCCCGGCTTTTCGCCCCATACGAAGGGGCACGAAAATGCTTGGGACCTGCACGGCAATCGGGGACATCGACTGGGCGTCCGCACCGGCCTTCGGCGCCCAGATTTACGACACGATCGACAACTCGGACGAGGCGCTCGTGAGCGTCGATTGTTCGGGCGTCACGTTCATGGACTCGGCCGCATATCGCATGCTCGTTGGTGCGACCGGTTACGCCGTGCGGCGGGGTCACACGCTCGTGATCGGCAACCTCTCACCTGCGTGCGCGATGCTGCTTCGGCTCTGTGACATAGAGCGCGAACTGTGCATCGACGCTTTGACCGCAGAGCACTTCCGTCGGGGACCGATCGCCAGCCGGACCACATGATGATCGCGAAAGCAGCCGACGCCACCGACTCATCGGCCTGGCCGCGCGCATGGGTATCCCGACCGAAGACGCCGTCCGTCGCGTCCTGGAGCACCTGGCCGACCGGCAACGCTCGGCAGATCTCGTCGAGCCGAGGCGCGCACTCAGACGAATGCGCTCCTCGCCGGGAACGAACGGAGCGAGCGCGCCGCCGCTGCTGTTCGCCGTACGGTGGAAGGGGCGCAATGCACGAACCGAAAGATCAACCTCTGACGCCTCTCGAGGGTGCGGCGATGTTCACCGTAAGCCCCAAGACGGTGGCGCTCTGGGCGAAGGACGGGACGCTCAACCCGATCCGAACCCTGGGAGGAGATCGGCGCCTCAGAGAGAGTGAAGTCCGTCGCGTGCTTGAAGAAGCCGTCGGGGAACGCGAGTAGCGCAGTCTTCTCGGGGCAATCCCTCCGTGACGCCTTCGCACATTGGCAGACGGCGACAGGAGCAGAGGTTCAGGTGACGGTCCGCAGAGTCGACCCACGCTTCGACCCCGGCTTCGGTCGGCGGGCCGTTCCCGGCGGTCTATCGTCGAGTCGGTGAACATTGGTCTGCCCTCGAAACCGCGGCTTCGGGGCTGGTTCCACGAGGTCGCGTTCTTCGTCTCGATTCCTGCCGGCATCGCACTCATCGCGTTCGCCCGGGGCGCCGCCGCCGAAGTGAGCGCCGCTATCTTCGCGGCCGGGCTGACCGGCCTTTACGGCGTGAGCGCGATCTACCACCGCAGGCGCTGGTCAGCCCGCACGGAACGAGTCATGAAGTATCTCGATCACTCGATGATCTTCGTACTCATCGCCGCGTCGTACACACCGATCACGCTGCTGGCATTGCGACCCGCCATTGGTATCACCCTCCTCGTGCTCGCGTGGGTCGGCGCGGTCGTAGGCATTGTCGTGACGATCGCGCGACTCGAGCATTGGCGCGGCCTCGGACTCGCCATGTATCTCGGGCTGGGCTGGCTCGCAGTTGTCGCCGCACCACAACTCGCAACCTCGCTCAGCCGGCCGGAGCTCGTGCTGCTCGTCGCCGGTGGTGTCCTCTATACCGGCGGTGCCGTCGTGCTGGCGTGCAAGCGCCCGAACCCGTGGCCCGCGACGTTTGGCTACCACGAGGTTTGGCACGCCTTCGTCGTCGGTGCCGGCGCGTGCCACTACGCGCTCGTGCTTCTCCTCGTGCGGGCCTGATCATCCTCGTTTGATCCCGAGTTCTCGGCGCGTTTCGACGCGGGCCTCGAAGACGGATCGAACGCGGCTCACCCTCACCAATCGGTCACGCAGCGCGGTCGCGGCGGGCGTCGAAGACGCGTGCAGCCGCGACACGTTGTGTCAAGAGCGTGTCACGGCAGGGCAGTTGAAAAGCAAAAGTCCTGGTCAAATGCCATGTTCCGTCGTGGCGTGTTCGCAGTTCCTTGCGGTCCGCACCGTTGCTGGCGCGTGCGGAGGCGGATTTGGAGCTTCCACGCGATAACGAGGTGACCTTCCACAGGTCTTGTTCGACGGCTGCAACGTGTGCGGCGTGCGTCCGTGGGCCAGGAATCCCACGACGACCGCGGCGCATGTTGCTGCACGACGACAAACCCTGTCGGGCGTCGCGCCATTGTTTGACAATGGGGACGCATGGCGCTCTGATTGCACGTCTATCGGGTGAGGTTGTCATGTGGGCGCTAGGGGCGATTGTTCGCGGTCGGGTGTGCCGGGCTTTGCGGTTCGTCGTCGTGGTGGTGGTGGTGCTGGCGGCTGGGGTTGCGGTCCCGTTGACTTCTTCGGCGTCAGCGCAGGTGCCACACGCGGCGGTGGGCCCGCCATTCGTGATCGTCCCGAGCCCCAACCCGCCGGGCGCGGTCGGTGGACTGTCCAGTGTGTCGTGCACCAGCGCGACCAACTGCTTCGCCGTCGGGGGCGCGCTGATTGAGCGTTGGGACGGAACCAGCTGGGCGATCGTCCCGAGCCCCAACCCGACCGGCGCGACCTACAGTTCCCTGAACGGCGTGTCGTGCACCAGCTCCACCAACTGCTTCGCCGTCGGGTGGTACTACACGAGCGGCTCCGCCTCTCACGCGCTGGTCGAGCGTTGGGACGGCACCAGCTGGACGATCATCCCGAGCCCCAACGCGATCCATGGGCTGAATAGTGTGTCGTGCACCAGCACCACCAACTGCTTCGCCGTCGCGGGCGGCGGGCTGATTGAGCGTTGGAACGGCACCAGCTGGGCGATCGTTCCGAGTCCCGACCCCAACCCGCCCGGTTGGGGGGGGAGCCCCCTTTACAGTGTGTCGTGCACCAGCACCACCAGCTGTTTCGCCGTCGGAAGCGTCGGCCACGAACCCGGTCCCTGGGACACGTTTGTCGAGCGTTGGAACGGCACCACCTGGGCGATCGTCCCCAGCCCAAACCCCAACCCGGCCGACGGCGCTTGGAACTTTGCGCTGAACAGCGTGTCGTGCACCAGCACCACCAGCTGCGTCGCCGTCGGAAACGCATCCAGCATGTTCGACAACCCCACCCCGAACTTCGGCTTTGTTGAGCGATGGAACGGCACCAGCTGGACGACCGTGTCCAGCCCCAACCCGACAACTGGCAGTGTGCTGGACGGCGTGTCGTGCACCAGCGCGACCAACTGCTTCGCCATCGGATACGTCGTCGATCTCAATAGCGGCCAGCCCACCTTCACGCTGGTTGAGCGTTGGAACGGGGCCCGGTGGGCGATCGTCCGAAGCGCCAACCCGACCGGCGCGACGAGCAGCGCGCTGTACGGCGTGTCATGCATCAGCACCAGGAGCTGTTTCGCCGTCGGATCCAGCTCCGAGGGCACGCTGATCGAACGCCGGAAGTAAGTACGTCCTCGGTCGCAAACGCACAACGCCGCCGAAGTAGCGAGCGCTAGCTGTGCTGCCCGGGCGACGCGGCGTCACAGCGACGAGGTGATCGACGGCGCCGTCCTGACGCGAACGGAAATTCAACTCAACGGCCGTTGACGAATAAAGGGCCGTCGCGGACCCGCCCGACGCCGAAACCCGTGCGCTTATCCGCGAAAGGCCGTGAACATGCCGTGGTGGTCGTCGTGGAGGTGGCGGGAGTCGAACCCGCGTCTCCCGAGCTGTTAGTGGGACTTCTCCGAGCGCAGCCGTTGGGAGATGTCACCCACCGACAAGTCAACGGCATCCTGTCGGCGGGCCAGCCTCGTTTCGATGTCCCGATCGGCCCCGAGGCCTTACCTATCGGTGAGCCATCCTGGATGACGCCTCGCGCGGACGAATGACGAATCCGATGCGGGCGGGCAACCTGATCTCTCAGGCAGCCATTGCCATTTGGTTATTGGCGTGTATTGGTTTTTGCCGGCTCTTTCACGACGTTCCGGCGACGTCGGCTCGCTTCTCCCACCTCGATCCTCGAGATCGAAGCCACGCACCCCCTTGTCAACCCGTCGCCGGCCGGTGCGCGTTGTTGGCCGGAAGCGGGAAACCAGTATACAAGCTGCCGTCTGCGGTTACGTTCGGCTCGTGCGTCCGTATCCCCGGGTCGTCATCGTCGGCGGTGGCTTCGGTGGGCTGCAGTGCGCGAAGGCCCTGCGAGAAAAGCCGGTCGACGTGCTGCTCGTCGACCGGCGCAACTACCACCTGTTCACGCCGCTCCTCTACCAAGTTGCGAGTTGCCTGCTGAACCCTTCGGAGATCACGGCGCCCCTGCGCAAGGTATTGCGTGGCGCGCCGAACGTCCGGTACCGCGCCGGCGACGTTGCGGGCGTCGACTTCGAGCGCAAGTGTGTGCGGCTCAGCGACGATGTCGAGCTTCCGTACGACTATCTCGTGCTCGCGACGGGCAGTACGACCAACTATTACGGCAATGAGAGCGTCCGCGCCCACGCACTCGGCCTCAAGGATCTCGGCGAGGCGCTCCAACTTCGCAACCACGTGCTCGAGTGTCTCGAGCGCGCTGCGAACGCCACCGACGACGACGAGCGCCGCCGGTTGCTGAGCTTCTGCATCGTCGGCGGTGGACCCACGGGTGTGGAGTATTCGGGTGCACTCGCCGAGCTCGCGCGGCTGATCGTGCCGTACGAGTATCCGGAGCTGCCGGCGTCGGCACTGCGCATCCTGTTGCTCGAGGGCGGCGAGCGGCTGCTCCCGATGTTCGTGCCGCGCCTGTCGCAATACGCGCGACGTGAGCTCGAACGACGCGGCGTAGAGGTCCGCACGAACACGTTCGTCGCTTCCGCCGACGATCGGGGAGTGGTGCTGCACGACGGCAGCGAGATCGAGACCGCCACGATGGTGTGGACCGCGGGCGTGCGTCCGAACGACCCGGTGCACGAGAGAGCCGAACGACTCCCGGTCGACGACCACCTGCGAATGGTCGGCGCGAAGAACGTGTTCGCGATCGGCGATGTGGCCGACGTTCGCGACAAGCGCGGCAAAACGCTGGCGATGGTTTCGCCGCCGGCGATGCAGGCGGGGCGCTATGTCGCGCGCCACATCGTCAAGGGTGATGCTCGCCGCGCATTCCGATACCGCGACAAGGGCACGCTCGCCACGATCGGGCGCCGGGCTGCCGTCGGCGAGATCGGCCGCTTGCGCTTCCGCGGGTTTTTCGGTTGGCTCGTCTGGCTCGTCGTGCACCTCTATTACCTGATCGGGTTCGAGAACCGGATCCGGGTGATGGTGCGCTGGGCCTGGTATTACGTGCGTCTCGACCGGCCGGTCCGGCTCGTCGTGCGCGCCGACCCTCCGCGGGACGAGTAGCGGGACGGGTCCATCGGGAATCAAGCGCGGGTACGCGCCGTTAAAGGTTCTCATGGCGACCATCTCTCTTACGACCGACAACTTCGAGCAGACGATCACCGAGAACGACATCGTCCTGCTCGATTTCTGGGCCTCCTGGTGCGGTCCGTGCCGCATGTTCGGTCCGGTCTTCGAGGAGGCGTCGGAGAAGAACGCCGACCTGGTCTTTGCCAAGGTCGACACCGAGGACCAGCAGCAGCTCGCCGCGGGCCTTTCGATCATGTCGATCCCGACGCTGATGATCTTCCGCGAGAACGTGCTGGTGTTCTCACAGCCGGGGGCCCTGCCGGCCGAGGCGCTCGAGAACCTCATCGAGCAGGTCCGTGCCCTCGACATGGACGAGGTGCACAAGGCGGTCGCCGAGCACGACCACGCCGAGCACGATCACGCGCACTGACCGTGTGTTACAAACGGCTGACGCAGCGGCTCGGCGGATAACCTTCGGCGATGCTTCCGGGCCTGGCCGCGTGGTGCTACCGCCGCCGACGCCTGGTCGTCGTGTCGTGGATCGTCGTTCTCATCGGTATCAACGTCCTCGCGCAGTCGGCCGGTGGCGATCTGCTGAAAACGTTCTCGTTGCCGGGCACCGAATCGCAACGCACGTTCGACGTGCTGAAGAAGGACTTCGCCCGTGCCGGCGACACGGGCTATCTCGTCTTCAAGTCGAACGCACCTGACGGGGTCCGTTCGGGCGCGGTCGTCGACGAGATCGAGAAGACGCTCGCGCCGGCCTTGCGCAAGCAGAAGCACGTCGCATCGGTCGTAACGCCCTACGAGCCCGGCGGCGCGGGCTTCATCTCGAGCAACGGGACGATCGCGTACGCCGAGATCCAGTTCGACGTGCAGGCCAACGACGTGCCGATCGCCCTCGCTTCACATATGCGCGACCTCGTGAAGCACGCAAACGTGCCGGGTCTCCAGGTCGAGCTGGGCGGCTCGATGTTCACCGATCAGACGCAACCTGCCAGTGAGGCCATCGGTGTGCTTGCCGCGGTACTGATCCTGTTGCTCGCATTCGGATCGGTGCTGGCGATGGGCCTGCCGATCATGACGGCCCTGTTCGGCATTGGCACGGGTCTCGCGATCGTCACACTGCTCGCGCGGTTCACCGACGTGCCGTCGTTCGCGCCGCAGGTGACCGCGATGATCGGGATCGGCGTCGGCATCGACTATGCGCTCTTCATCAGCACGCGCTACCGGGAGGCGCTGCACGAGGGATCCGATCCGCAGCAGGCGGTGGTGCATTCCATCGACACGAGCGGACGAGCGGTGTTGTTTGCGGGCGGCACCGTGGTCGTCTCTCTGTTGGGTCTGTTCCTGATCGGCGTCTCCTTCATCCGGGGTCTCGCGATCGGCGCGTCGCTCGCCGTGCTGTTGGTGATGGCGGCGGCCGTCACGTTGCTCCCGGCGGTGCTCGGATTCGTCGGGCACACCATCGACAAGTTGGCGCTGCCGACCGCGAAGCATCCCAAGCCGGCCGACCAGACGATCTGGGCGCGGTGGAGCCGCACGATCCAGCGGCGTCCGTGGCCCGTCGCGATCGGCGGTCTGGTCATCTTGCTCGTACTGGCGATTCCCGCGCTCGGTCTGCGACTCGGCATCGCCGACGCCGGCAACGACCCGACGAAGCTCACGACCCGTCGCGCCTACGACCTGTTGAGTGAAGGCTTCGGACCCGGCTTCAACGGCCCCTTGCTGGTCGCGAGCGAGGTGCGCTCGACGGGCGACGTCGCCGCGATGTCGCGAGTCGCCGATGCGATCAAGAGCACTGCAGGCGTGGCCCACGTCAGCCCCGTGATCCAGAGCGCCAACGGCAAGGCGGTGTTCCTGCAGGTCGTGCCCAAGGGCTCGCCGCAGGATGAGAGCACGACGCAACTGGTGCACCGGTTGCGGGATTCGGTGATTCCCGGGAACACGAGCGGGAGCACGCTCCAGGTCCACGTCGGCGGCCAGACCGCGATCGGCGTCGATCTCGCCGACATCCTGGGGCAGCGATTGCCATACATGTTCCTGGCGATCCTGCTGCTCAGCTTCGTGCTGCTCACCGTCGTCTTCCGATCGCTGCTGGTGCCGCTCAAGGCGGTGGTCATGAACTTGCTGTCGATCGGCGCGGCCTACGGCGTGATCGTCGCGATCTTCCAGTGGGGATGGGTGAAGGGAGCAATCGGCATCGGCAAGGA
>JALYLU010000011.1 GCA_030774075.1 Actinomycetota bacterium
GCCCTGGATCATTGCCGAGATCGTCAGGTCCCCAGGTGGTCTCTGGCGGAACGAGCCGATCCCCGGAGGTAGGTGGGAGCTCGCAAACCGTTCCGCGTCGCAGCCCCCTCGTAAGGTTGCCGTGACGTTGCACGATCGGATGGTGCCCGCGTGGCGTTTGAGGACCACTTTCTAGCCGAGTTCGACCCTCGGAGCTGGACCGCGCCGCAGGGATCTCCGTCGTTGCTGAACCCTTCCGTCTTCTTCCTGGGTCGCGGGGATTATGGCCTGGAGGTAGCACTCGCTTCGGCGGCGAGCCAGCCACGAGCCGAGGATGTTCGGAAGCTTTGGCAGACTCGGCAAGGCAAACGGCCCAGTCCTCTTCTGCTCGTCGTCGGATATCCCGAAAATGGCGGAACGCGTGTTAGCACCTGCGGGCCGGTTGGTGAGCATCCACCACTGCTCCACGGACTTGAGCTTTCGCAGGTGGAACGGCTCGCAGCCGCAGCGTTGAGCGAACCCAACCGGCACGCCGCAATCAGATTTCTGGTCGCGATGCTTCCAGAGGTTGGCGCCGACCTGCCTGGTCTGCGCAATTCCGGGCTCCTCGCGACTCAGGAACTGCGCGATGGCGTCCCAGCGCGAACCGATTGGTCGGCAGCATGTGATCGGAGCAAGGAGCTGCTGTCACTTCGCGGCCGCCAGCTCGTGGAGAAGATGGGCTTTGGGATCGAGCAGCTGTCGGTTACTTCGTCGGTCTTGACGGTGAAGGACGGCGTCAAGCGCGCCGTCGCGGTCTTCCTTGACGAAGCGGAAACGTTCGACGAATCCGCTGATCGGTTCAGTGGCAGCCCCGTTTCCCACGCGCTGGCACTAGCTGATCGTGAAGGTGTGCCGTGGGTGGTCCTGACCCGCGCCCGACAGATCCGCTTGTACGCCGCACGGTCTGACACGGGAGTGGGTCGAAAGGGCCGGGCCGAGACCTTCGTCGAGATGAATCTTGCTCTATTGCCGGACGACCAAGCCGGCTACTTGAGCCTGATCTTCTCCCCCTCGGCGCTCGCCGAGGGCGGTACCCTCGACGAAATCATCAGAAGTTCCGCCGACTTCGCGGCGGAACTCGCAATTCGATTGCGGGCACGCGTCTATTTCGAAGCCGTGCCGGGGCTTGCCGCCGCCGTCGCATCACGGTTCCACCACAGCGACTCGTTCGATGAGAGCGTGCTGGCCGCTGCATATGAGTCGACTCTCATCATCCTGTTCCGACTGCTCTTTCTCGCATACGCAGAGGACAAGGACCTGCTTCCGTACCGTACGAACAGCCGATACGCGGACCACGCGCTGAAGACAATTACTCGACGACTTGCTGAGGACCGCGCTGCCAACAGGGTCGCTTTCGACGAGTCCGCGATCGATTTATGGGAGGACGTTCGTCAGCTTTGGCGAGCGGTCGAAAAGGGCAACAGCGGTTGGGGCGTGCCCGGATACGACGGAGGCCTATTCTCCGACGACCCGGATGTCAGCGCCGCTGGCGCTGCGCTTGCCGACATCGAGCTGACCGACTCGGAGTTCGGTCCCGCCGTAATGGCGCTGTTGGTGGACGAAGGGCCCGATGGAGTCGTCGGCCCCGTGGACTTTCGTAGCCTCTCAGTTCGCGAGTTCGGCACCATTTACGAGGGCCTGCTGGAGTCGATGCTGTCCGTTGCTCCCTGTGCTCTCACTGTGGACGCGAAGTCCAACTTTGTTCCGGCGAAGAGCAAGGACGAGGTCTTCGTCGAAGCCGGCAACGTCTACTTTCACAATCGCTCCGGCGCCCGCAAGTCGACGGGCTCGTATTTCACCAAGCCGTTCGCGGTCGAGCATCTGCTCGATTACGCGCTCGAACCCGCCCTGACCGATCATCTCACTCGACTACGCGGCCTTCTTGATGAGGGCGATCAAGCGGGAGCGGCTGACGCCTTCTTCGACTTCCGATGCGTTGATCTCGCGATGGGATCGGGCCACTTCCTTGTTGCTGCCGTCGACCGGATCGAATCGCGCCTCTCCGGTTTCCTTGCGCTTAACCCGATAGCGCCGGTCACAGCCGAGCTCGAGCGACTCCGCCAGGCGGCAAACGCTGCCCTTGGTGACCTTGCCGACGGTGTCGAGATCGAGACAACGAGCCTCTTGCGACGCCAGGTTGCTCGACGCTGCGTCTACGGCGTTGATCTGAATCACATCTCGGTCGAGCTCGCACGGCTCGCGATTTGGATCCATACCTTTGTCCCCGGCTTACCTCTCTCATTCCTCGACCACAACCTCGTCTGTGGAAACAGCCTTACCGGAATCGGCACGCTCGACGAGGCGATTACGATCCTCGATCCCCGGGCAACCGTGACAGGCAACGTGTCAATCTTCGGACGTCAGATCGAGGAGTTCCTAGGACGCGCGGGCGATTCGCTACGCCGACTTGCGCGCATCACGGAGGCCACGATCGCGGATGTCAAGGTCGCGAGGCAGGTTCACGATGAGGCGCTCGCTGCAGTCGAGCCCGCTCGTCAGCTGTTTGATCTTCTGGTTGCCGGGCGACTCGGTGAAGTCGCGACTCCGATCACCGCAAACGAGGAGCAGATCGCAGCCGACAAGGGCCTTGAACGAGCACTCGAGATCTCCGTCGAGGTGCAGTCTCTTCACTTTCCCGTGATGTTCCCTGAGGTTTTCCTGCGCGAGCGATCTGGTTTCGACTGCGTCCTTGGCAATCCGCCCTGGGAGGAGCCTGTCGTCGAGGAACTGCAATTCTGGGCGATTCGCTTCCCCGGTCTGAAGGGGATGGCCAACTCTGAACAGAAGAAGGCAATCGCAAAGTACGCAGCCGAACGTCTCGACATCAAGGCGGAGTATCTCCGCGAGTCCTCGTCGGCAGAACGATTGCGCTACTTGCTGAGTCATGGAGGGTATCCCGGCATGGGTACGGGTGATCCCGACCTCTATAAGGCTTTCATCTGGCGGTTCGCGCGACTTGTTCGCCCGGGAGGCTGGATCGGAGTCGTGCTTCCGCGCAGCGTTTTCGTCACGTTGGGCGCTAGCGAGTGGAGGCAGAACGTTCTGCCCGAGTGCTCTGCGACGGTCGTCTTCACCAAGAATCGTGATGAGTGGTTGTTTACCGACGTAAACCCTGGCTACCCCGTGGCGCTCGCCACCATTTCTCCCCGAGCGCCACGCCCGAGGTTCGAGGTGCGAGGCACGTACCAGTCTCTCGCCGAATTCCGAAACGGAATGAACGCTCCCGCGGTTGATCTGGATATCGGACAACTCCAGAGGGTGGACCCTCTCCTCTGTGTGCCCTCAGTTGACAGTGCGCAAGCTCTGCGCCTCTTCTCTTTGCTCATTCGACAGCCGCCGTTTGGCGATCCCGCCCGGTCTGACTGGCGAGCTCGTCCTCATACCGAGCTCCACGCAACGAACGATGCTGCGGAGTTCTTCACAAGCGACGCGTCGGATACACCAGTTCGCAACCATCTCAACGTCGGCCATTTCGCATTCGAGCCGCAGACGGGAGCGTTCAACTACACGGTGCTTGATGCAGCAATCGACAAGCTCGATCGCCGTCGCAAGGATGCGTGGGGCAAGAAGAACTCTCCCTTCACTGAGATGCCCAGGGAATGGGTTGCCGAACGCTCGACGTTGCCTCTACTCAATCCGAGAATCGCCTTTCGCGACGTTGTGCACTCGACGAACCCGAGGAAGATCTGGGCCGCGCTGGTTCCTCCACGGACTGTGCTCACAAACAAGGCGCCATATCTAATGTTCCCACGAGGGTCCGTCCGATCCCAGGCGTACGTCCTCGGCGTCCTGGGGTCGTCGTTAGTGGATTGGTTTGGGCATCTGCGCGTGAATTTGAATCTCAACTACTTCATTCTGAACAGCATCCCAGTCCCCGTCGACGAGGGCGATGCGCGCGCGGACCGGGTCGCCAGCCTCGCTGCCGGACTGGCCCTTCTGGGTCAGAGCCCCGACGAACTCGGCGAGTGGGTGGATGTCGCTGATCACGTGGCGGATGGAGATAGGGAAGAGGCCATCGCCGAGCTCGATGCCGTGGTTTCGCTGCTCTACGACGTCCCCGACGAAGCGCTCGACTTGGTCTGGAACCTTCCGACACGCCCACCGTTGAACCGCGTGTCTGACTACCGCGCGAAGTGGAGAGCAACGAAATGACCGCGGCACCAAAGCCGGAATTCGCAACCAATCGGCCGGGTGAGCGAGTTGCTGACGCGATCAACTCTCACCTGGCGTACCTCCGATCGACGTGGTCCGAACCGCCGCGGCTCGCGATCGCGACGGCATACTTCAACCCTGGTGGCTATGGCCTGCTCGCAGACGAACTCGACCACCCGGCGCAAATCCGCCTGCTACTTGGCGCAGATCCGCAAGTTGCCGAACGTCGGGTCCGGCCGCTCTCGGAATCGCCGAATCCGGCGCGCGCTGCCAGAGCTCATCTCCGGCACGCGCTCCTTGAGCATGGTCGAAGCCTCGAACAGGATCGCGATCTCCTCGGCTTCTCCGTAGAGGCCGACGCCACGGGGCGTCGGTTGGTCGACTGGCTCGGTTCGGGCAACGTCGAGGTACGAAGGCTCGAGAATTCTTTCCTCCACGGCAAGGCGTTTATTGTCACGTCTCACGACGAGGGGGTAATTGCCGGATCCTCGAATTTTACGTTCGCCGGTCTCGCTACGAACATCGAGCTCAACCTCGGTCACTACCAGCCGCACGTAGTGGCACAGGTTCGCGATTGGTTCGATCACCTATGGGAGCAGGCGCGGCCATTCGACCTCGCAGCCTTGTACGCAGCAAGGTTCGAGCCGCATTCGCCGTACCTCGTCTACCTCCGAATGCTCTCTGAAAGGTACGGCGCAGAGCTGGCTGATGAGGCGGCCTCGGAAGGCCTGCCGCGTATTCATCTCACGTCGTTCCAGCGCGATGGCCTGTGGCGCGCCAAGCGGCTACTCGCCGAACGCCATGGCGTGTTGATCGCCGACGAAGTCGGACTTGGTAAAACGTACCTAGGCGGCGAGCTGATTCGGGAGGCCGTCGAGGAGCGCCGCCAACGAGTGCTCGTGATCGCGCCGGCGACTCTGCGCGACGGTCCGTGGCGACGATTCCTGCTGACTTATGGACTCGGCGTTGAGTGCATCTCGTTCGAAGATCTTGTGACGGACAGCTTGCTCAGTCCAGAAACGGGAAGTGGTCGATCGTTTCAATTTCACCCACGCGAGTACGCGATGGTGGTCATCGATGAAGCCCACAACCTCCGGAACCCCTCAACGCTGCGAGCGAACGCGCTGCGCCGTCTGTTGGCTGGTTCACCGCCGAAGGACGTGGTGTTGCTCACGGCGACGCCTGTTAACAACTCGCTGTGGGACCTCTACTACGTGCTCGGCTACTTTCTGCGCAACGACGCCACGTTCGCGGACGTCGGAATCCGCTCGCTTCGTGATCACTTTGCCGCCGCGATGGCCATGAATCCAGACGATTTGTCGCCCGAGCATCTCTTCGATGTACTCGACGCGGTCGCTGTTCGCAGGACGCGGTCATTCGTGAAGCGGTACTACCCGAACGACTCGGTGATTGGACCGGACGGCAAAGCGGTTCCCATCGTCTTTCCGCAGCCGCGCGTAATCAAAGTCGACTACGACTTGGATGGCGTTCTTCCGGGTTTCTTCGACCGCTTCGCGCACGCGCTGGACACCGTGGTCGCCGGTTCGACGACAGACCCGACTGTCCTAACGCTCGCCCGTTACGCGCCGTCACGTTACCGACTCGATGGAGAAGCCGAGGCGTACGAGGTTCAGCTTGCCGGGCTCATCAGGTCGGGTCTGTTGAAACGCTTTGAGTCATCGGCTCACGCGTTCGCCGTGACCTGCAGGAAAATGGCTGCGAGCCACAGCTTGTTCCTCTCGGTTCTCGAACGAGGCAAGGTCGCGACGGGACAGGCCTTGCGCGATTGGCCCACTACTGACGCTGACGAGGAGAGCCTCGACGAATATGTCGAGATCAATGCCAACCTGATCGATGATGCGCTCGCGTACGACTGTGACGCGCTGCGTGCGGACGTCGAGCGCGACCGCGAGCTGCTGGTGGCTTGGGCGGATGAAGCTGACTCGGTAACGCCTGAGCAGGATCCGAAGCTCGCTGTCCTACTCGACCAACTCGCCGATATCGCGCTTCAGGCCAAGCAGGAAGGGATCGGCAAGAACGACGAACGCGACCGGCGAAAGGTTCTGATCTTCAGCTACTTCGCGGACACCGTACGGTGGATCGATGATTTCCTTGAAAAGGCTGTAACGCACGACTCGCGGCTCGCTGCGTATAGAGATCGGCTCGTGTCGTTATCCGGAACCTTCGGTTCGAAGGAAGCAGCTCTGTGGGGATTCGCTCCGCGGACGACCGACGCGCCCGAGGGTGAAGCCGAAGACCTATACGACGTCGTGGTGTCCACGGATGTGTTGTCTGAAGGGGTCAATCTCCAACAGGCCCGGCACATCATTAACTACGACCTTCCATGGAACCCAATGCGTCTCGTACAGCGCCACGGACGCATCGACCGAATCGGTTCGCTACACACCGAAGTATTTCTCCGATGCGTTTTCCCGGATCGTCAGCTCGACGAGCTGCTAGGCCTGGAGCAACGCCTCCACAGAAAGATCCAACAGGCGGCGAAATCGGTTGGAACGACAGAGGTATTGCCGGGCGGTCACGCCGAGGAGCTGGTGTTCTCCGAGACACGAGAGGAGATCGACCGCCTTCGAGAAGGAGATGCGAGCATCTTCGAGCGGGGTGGAACATCGCGAGGGGCGCTATCGGGTGAAGAGTTCCGCCAGGAACTGCGCCAGGCCCTCGAGAATGAGATCTTGGCTGATCGAGTCGCGGCGCTTCCGTGGGGTTCGGGATCGGGCATGGCCGTCGAGCGCGATGGGGTGCAGGCCGGCTTCGTCTTTTGCGCTCGCGTTGGTGATCACGACAAGGCGCTCTATCGGTACGTAGTTGTGGCCGATGGCGTCGAACCCGTTGTCGTCGGCGACACATTGGCTTGCCTCGACCATGCGCGGCCTCCAAGGGGATTCGATACTCCAAGGCAACTCGACGAAGCGACATACCAGAAGGCTTTCGTCGCGTGGTACCAAGCCCGCACGGACATCGAAGCGTCGTGGAATCGCGCTGCCGACCCTGCAAATCTCACACCGCCTGTTCCGGTCACGATGAATCGAGCTGCGGAGCTTGTGCGCGAGTACCGACCGCCCGAAATGACGGTCGAGGATGCCGATCGACTCATGGACGCACTACAGACTCCGTACCCAGAACGGATCGTGCGCTCTATCCGCGCGGCCATGGCTTCGGCGAATGACCCAGTCGATCAGGTGCGAGAACTTGCGTTGTACGCGCGAGACCTCGGACTTGAACCGAGCCCGCCGCCGCAACTACTTCCCGAGATCACCGAAGAGGACATCCACCTCGTCTGCTGGCTTGCCATCGTCCCGCGAGAGCGTTTGTCAGCGGGTAAGGCCGCGGGGGTCGGTGCTATCGGATCTGACTGATATAGCTGGGTTGGCGTGCTCGACACGAGCGATCGTTCGCCTCGGCTACGTCTATCGCAGGCCGAAACGTTTCGAGTTCGGCCCTCTTTGCTCTGTGCAGTATCCGAACCAGGTCGGGTAACCCGTCACGCCCTTCAGGCGGAGGGCTACGTCGTAGCGATCCTTGCCCACACGACGGAATCGGAGTACGCCTCTCCGTCCCGCACCTCTCGTCGATCCGCCGACGAATGGAAGGCCTATACGAAACGTGCTGTTGCCGAACTGTTGAAGGCGTATCGGGCCAAGTCGGCCGGCAGGAGTTTTCAGTTCGATGTACGTAACCGCGTGCGTATCGGCACCGAAGTACTCGGTGAAGACCTTCTTGGCCATCTGAACCTGCGTGCCGCCTCCGGTCTCGTCCCAGAGCTCCATGTAGAGCTCCTTCGGTCCGGTCGGAACAGTGGCCGACGTTGTGACCCGACCGCGAGGTCGCCGCTTCGTTTGCTTGCTCGTGGATGATCCGCCGGCACCTCCAGCTGTCGGGGGACGGCCCGGCGGTCGCGGCGGTTTGAATGCGGAGTCAAGCGGCGGCACGCCCTTGGTCATCTTGTGTATATTTATGTCTGGTGGGCGTTGCTCATAGCGCGCAAGGACCGGTGCGAGCTCGGCGAGAAGCGCTTCGTCAATCGGCCGCACGTGCTCGGGTTTGAAGGGTGCGGCATCGAAGGGCGCGAAGAATGCGTCGCCCGGGCATGGGTCAGTGCCCGAACGGCCCTCGACTATGAGTGAGCCTTCGATGTTCGCAAGCAGACCGCCAGTGCTCAGATTTGAGGAGCCAACGATGACACTCCATTTGTCCGGACCATCGAACGCGTAGATCTTCGGATGGAACACGACGTTGGGCATTCCGGATCGCACGACTCGCATGCGGGTATTGGGAAGCTCCGACAGATAGGTGAGTGCCTCGATCGTGGTGCCTCCGAGGTCTATGCCCACCAGTCCGTCGACGGCGTTCCCTGACCGGGCGGCGAATCCTTGCAGTTCGCCGTCAATCAAATGTAAGCCAGACCAGCGAGCGAAGGCGACAGAGAATCGAAATCGTCGGAAGTCAGCGTCATTCAGGCGCGCCCGAAGCTCGTCGGCGAGGTTCGATCTGCCGGCGACCTGGAGGACTCCCCGCACGCGCACGACCACCTCGTCCCTCCGCTCCGGTCTGCGTCAACAGAACCGAGATCTTGCACGGTTGCTAGCTGTAGTGCCCTGGCAGGTCGCCGGCGCGGGTGATGGGGGCGCCGCCGATGGCTGTGTGGTGTCGGTGATGGTTGTAGATCTGAAGCCAGCGGGCAAGCGCGCGGGTGCGTTGACCTTCTGAGGTCCAGGTCCGTGCGGATCTCATCAACCCTCGGCGTCATGTTCCCTGCTCCGAGCCCAGGCGGCTCGGACCTCGCGCCGCGCACGCTGAGCCGCCGGACGAGTCGATACGACGCGAAGCCGAGCGCCGCAGCAGCGACTGCCGGCGCGGCGACGACGATGACCGTCCCCGCTGCCATCCCGCCGCCGATCGCGGCGAGACCTGATGCGATCCCGGCGGCACTCAGGCCTGAGACCGAGCCCATCGCGCTGACCGCCGCGACCCCACCTGCGGTCGAGACGGCTGCGCCGGCGACCGAGGTTCGCCGACCGATCCGTCGCGCCCGTCGCTCGGGCCGCGGTAGAGCCTCATCATCCTTGAGGGCTACTTGGACGATCGCGGCACTTGCGGCTCCGGGGAGCGCGCCGATTGTAACGAGTCCGCCGACCGCTCCTCCAGGTCCGATCGCGGCGAGCCCGGACATGATTCCTGCGGCGCTCAGACCGGGCGACCCGACGGCGGAGACGACCCCAATACCTCCCAGCGCTGCGGCTCCAGCCACAGTCAGAGCGCCGCCTGAGGCGACCGCGCCATTCACTTGACTACTCTCGTGCTGACCCGTCATGCACCAGCGCGCGAAGTGTTCACAGTTGTTGTTGAACAGGTTGTAGCCCGATTGGTTCAGCGTCGATTCGGCTCCCTTCACGACCTCATCCGGGCCGAAGCACTTCTCGTACTGCTTGGTGTGGACCTCGCCGTGCCCGGCGAACTCCGCCCGCGTTGAGCATCGAATCGTGGTGTTGGACTTGCTTCCGGGCTCACCATTGAAGTGAATGACCTGTCCGTCGCCTACGTCAACGGCGTGGTGGGTGAATCCCTTCCGCCAGACGTAGAGCTGGTCACCCGCGTGTCATCAGTCCGCCAACCACTGTCTCGCCGAGCCGCTTGCATCGCCAGCGTCGGCGCGCATGACTTCGGCCAACCTCGTATCCTCGTTGGAGCTCAGAACAAAGAGGAACCCGGAACAATTGATCAATGTTCCTCCAGAATCGCCTGAAGTCGCGCTGGATCCCAGATCATCTCGCAGAGCTGCCCGTACAGAACCTGTCGACCTTCGATCGCCTCGCGATCGAAGGTCTTGACCGCTGTGAACGGCAGTCCCTTCCTGTGGACAAAACCGAGGAACCCGGGGTTATTCTGATAGCAGAGCCGGTGGAGGCTGCGTGCCAGCAAGTTCTGACCCGTGTAATGTTCGACTTTCTCGACATACGGCTTGTCTTGAAAGCTTGCATTGATGCCCTTCGGGAGCAACACGAGCGCGCCGAGCCTGTTTCGGACCCGCTGGAACTCATCTTCGGATCCGTACTCTGGATGTCTGTCGAATCTGTTCGCGACGACGTGTTCGATCTCGAACCTGCTGGTGGAGTACGAAGCGAAGCCAAGCGCCTCGATCCCACTCTCTCGCTCGACAAACTCAGTGAGCCGGGCGAGGAGGCATCGGACCTGATGAGCGTTCCGGCCGTGCAGGGAGTACGCATCGACGCCCGTGATGAGATCGCCCTCATTCGTCTGTAGCTCGAGCTGCTGAAGAAGAGATTCGACGAGAGCCACTGGTTCTTGACCACGGATCTCCTTCGCGATTATGAACAGGCGGTAGTACATGGGCGAGTAGCCATAGTTGCGAGAGTTCGCTACCCGTCGCATGAAATAGATGTCGAGAAAGGCTGAGACGATGCGCATCTTACGGACTGCAAGTGCATCGCTGTCGTCTGGAGTGATAGGTGCCAAAAGCATCGTCGGAAGTTGGGGGACGCCGAGGCGGCTGTCGTACAGTACGTCCTCAAGCCCCGGGACGAGTTGAGCCGACGCCCGAATGATCGTCTCGTAGTGACGTGACATTCGAACGAAGTCGTGCGCGACGAAGCGCCGATAATCCGCCTTGCTGACAAGGCCGATTCGTTCGCTATTGTCGCGAACCCAGCGATGAAACTGGGTTCCGACTAGGTCGTAGTCTTGTGGGATCGCGTCGCGCTTGCGATCTCGGATCGTCCCGGCATAGCTAGCGCGTAGCCATGCTTTGAAGAAGTCCGCATCGGCTGACTTGTCAACGTCGAGGCGTTGGATTTGATCTCGCCAGATCGCCTCGGAGTTCGCGACCTCATCGACCGAGCCCACATTGGACAGCAGGTAGCCCTTGAGCATCTCCGTCGGGGTCAAACTAAGGCCGCGATCGTTCATAGTCTCGAAGATCTCGTAGGCCATGTCGTCGTCGGTGGTAACGATCTCGACGAGCGTGAGCTTCTCGATCAACCAGTCAGCAAAGAACGGAAGAACGTCCAATGGCAGATCATCGCTCGACCACCAGTCCTCTATTTCTTGAAAGCGAGCAAGGATGTTGGCGACGCTCTCAGACTGACGAGACGCGTCGTACGGCTCTCTCTCGAAGAGTGCGGCCATGCATTTGTTCCGCTCCGGGACGTCCATGTTGAAGCTGTGTTCGCCGTAGTGCACGGAGGACACGAGAGGTGCGATCTGTGCTGCCTCGCCGGCGTCCAGGCTGTGATGGAGGTGGATCAACAACAGCGTGAGAGACGTGAGGCGCTGCTGGCCATCGATGAGGAACCGTACGTCGCCTCGCTCGCTCACAACGATTGAGCCCAGGAAGTATGGCGAGTACGTCGCGACGTCCTTCCGGGAGTGGCTTGGCTGGTAGTTGCCAAGGAATCGCTTCGTCAGATCCTCGAGCAGCTCCGAGATCTGGCGCTCTCCCCATCGATATTCACGTTGGTAGAAATCCAGCGAGTACCTGCGGTTCTGCAGAAGCTCACGCAGGTTCCGAGCTTTGGCGTCTATGGTCTCTCGAACCTGAATCATGGGATCGTCTCCTGAGGGACGCAGTTCAGAGTAGTGGCGGCGAGTCGGTCGGTCCGTCGGACACCCGCCGAACAGGGCCAAGCTAAGAAAACACGTCGTCAGCCGGCTCCAGGCGGGAGTTTTCTCACTAGCTTCGGTGCGCACCCGCCTCGCCACCGGCCTTCCGCAAGGCGACCCCGCCCACCCAGGGGCGAACATCGCGTCGCAACCGTCGCGGCACGAACAAGAATGCCATTCGGCAGCACGTTGCGACATGGTGAGAGCTGTTGATGTCCCAGGTGTCGAGCAAACTGATCTCGGGACTCGAAAGGGGGTGGCGATGCGGATTCTGGACGGCGAACCGCTCTTTAGTGCAACCGACCTCGTCGGCTTCGCGGCGTGTGGGCACCTGACCCAGTTGGAGCTTGCGGCAACACGCGGTGAGATCGCTCGACCGAACCGGTCGGACCCGCTACTCGACATCCTCGTGCGACGGGGCGAGGCGCACGAAGCGGATCTGCTCGCCGATCATCCTGGCGGTGTCGACGTAGTGCGGATCGTGACCGATACGCGGACACGCGCCGGTATCGAAGCCGGCGCGGCGGAGACGGAAGCCGCGATGCGACGCGGCGCAGCCACGATCTACCAGGCCACCTTCTTCCACCACGGATGGGTTGGACACGCCGACTTCGTCGACCGCGTGGACACGCCGAGTGCGCTGGGCGACTGGTCCTACGAAGCCATGGACGCCAAGCTCACGACAACGGTCCGGGCGTCGGCTCTACTGCAGCTCTGCGAGTATTCCGAACAGCTGGAACGCGTGCAGGGACGCGCACCTGAGCATATGTACGTCGTCACCGGCGACAACATGCCGCACACCTTCCGCGTCGCCGACTACTCGGCGTACCACCGCACCCTGAAGGAGCGCTTCGCAGGAACGATCGTCGATCCGACGGCGCCGACGACCTACCCCGAACCTGTCGGGCATTGCAGCGTTTGCCGGTGGTGGTCGGTGTGCACGGCTCGACGCCGCGCCGACGATCACCTGTCGCTCGTCGCGGGCATTCGCACCGACCAAAGGAAGCGACTGACCTCGGTCGGAGTCAATACGAGGTCCGCCCTCGGCGTGACGCCGACCAAGCCCGCCGGCGTCAGGATCGCGCCCGCTACCTACGAGCGTCTTCACCTGCAGGCCGCCCTCCAGGTTCTCGGCGAAGGTCGCACACCGCCGCTCTTCGAACTGATCGAGCCCGCGCCGCCCGTGGAAGGTGACGCGCCGCAAGGCCTCGCGATCCTGCCGCTCCCGTCGCGGGGTGATCTCTTCCTCGACCTCGAGGGCGATCCGTACGCGGCGCAAAATGGTCTCGAGTACCTGTTCGGGCTCGCGAGCATCGACGGTGGCGCGTGCGAGTACCACCCGTTTTGGGGTCACTCGAAGAGCGAAGAACGTCGAGCGTTCGAATCGGCCGTGGATTTCATCACCGAACGTCGGCGCCGCTTTCCGGACATGCACGTCTACCACTACGCCCCGCACGAGCCGAGTGCCTTCCGGCGCCTCATGGGGGAGCACGGCACCCGCGAGGACGAAGTCGACGACCTGTTGCGCGGGGAGGTGTTTGTCGACCTGTTTCGCGCCGTGCGCCAGGGCATCCGACTGTCGGTCGAGTCGTACTCGCTGAAGCAGGTCGAGAAGCTGTACTTCGTTCGTCCGCCGGGTGAAGTCATGGACGCGGGATCGAGCATCGTCACCTATGAGCGTTACCTCGAAAGCGGCGACCGCGTGCTACTGGACGAGATCGCCGCGTACAACCGTGACGACTGCGAGACGCTCGTCGGTTTGCGCGAATGGCTCGAAGCGCGCCGTTCGGAGGCTGAGCTGCAGTTCGGACCGATTGCCCGACCGCTTCCTCCGGAGCTGCCGCCGGAGACGCTCGATACGGACGAGCGCGCAGAACTCGTCGCACGCTTGCTCCAGGGCGTTCCCGACGATCCTGACGAATGCTCTGCACACGAACAGAGCCGCTTCCTGTTGGCGCAATTGCTCGAGTGGCATCGTCGTGAAGCCAAGCCGGAGTGGTGGCAATACTTCGAGCGCATCAATGCGTACGAGCCGTCACAGTTTGTCGACGATGCCGAATGCATTGGCGGCCTCGTCTCCGAAGGCCGGATCGGCACCGAGCAGAGATCGTATGTGTACCGACTGCGATTCGAACCGCAGGATCACAAGTTCCGAGCGGGAGATACGCCGATCGACCCCGCGACCGAGGGCGGCGCGGGCACGATCGTGTCGATCGACGAGTCCTGCGTCGAGCTCAAGCGCGGGAAGGCACGCGATGCTGATCCACTTCCGACTGCACTGATGCCCGGGCGCCCGATCTCGACGAACGATCAACGCGACGCGATCGCCGAGGTGGCGTCGTGGGTCGTTGACAACGACATCGATGCGGACGGCGAATTCCGGGCGGTTCGAGATCTCCTCCTCGGCTTGCCGCCCCGGATTGCGGGTCGGGACGCGGGCGACGCACTGCAGGTCGACGGAGAGGCGACGCGCGTCGTGGCGTGCAGGCTTGCCGTTGAGCTCGATCACGGATGCCTGCCGGTGCAGGGACCTCCGGGTGCCGGCAAGACGTTCACGGGTGCGCGCATGATCGTCGCCTTGTTGAATGCAGGTCGTCGGGTAGGGGTGGCGGCGACGACGCACAGCGCGATCACCAAGTTGCTTCAAGAGGTCGCCGACGCGGCCAAGGAAGCGGGCGTTGCGATCTCCGGTATGCAGAAGATCGATGCAGATGTTGCAACTTCAATTCGGGGTATCAAGGCCGTCGGAGCTGCCGGCACCATCGAGTCGGCACTCCATGCTGGAGAGATCACGCTGGCTGCGGGCACAGCGTGGTTGTGGGCTCGCCCAGGACTTCGTGAGTCCGTGGACGTGCTCTTTGTTGACGAGGCCGGGCAGATGTCCCTTGCGGATGCGGTCGCGGTCGGAACCGCAGCACGCAGCCTCGTGCTCCTCGGCGATCCGCAGCAACTGGCGCAGCCGTCGAAAGGATCCCATCCCGATGGCGCGGGCGCTTCAGCCCTCGAACACGTGATCGGCGATCGCTTCACCATCCCGGCGGACCGAGGCTTGTTTCTCCCGCTCACGTTCCGGATGCATGCATCGGTATGCGCATTCATCTCGGAGGTCGCGTACGAGGGCCGCCTCGAAGCCGCGCCGGACCGTGACCTTCAGCTCGTTGATGGCGTCGCGGGTCTGTGGTTCGTACCGGTCGAGCACGAGGGGGATCGAGTGCGTTCGCACGCGGAAGCAGCTGCTGTCGCCGAAGTGTTCGACGACCTCGTCGGCAAGCCATGGACGAACCACCTCGGAGAGGAGAGCCCGCTCGTCGTCGACGACATCATCGTGGTGGCGCCATACAACGCCCACGTCGCGGAACTCAAGCGCGCTCTTCCCGCCGGCGCTCGGGTAGGCACCGTCGACAAGTTCCAAGGCGGTGAAGGCGCAGTCGCGATCTACTCGATGGCGTCGTCGTCAGCCGATGAAGCGCCGCGCGGCATGACGTTCCTGTACGACTTGCACCGTCTGAACGTCGCAGTGTCCAGAGCGCGCGCTCGCGCGTACGTCGTCGCGAGTCCCGACTTGCTCCACGTCTTGTGCGACAATCCGGAGCAGCTTCGACTGGCGAATGCCCTCTGTCGCTATGTCGAATACGCGGATGCGCGACTTCCGAGTGCGTAATTGCGCCGTAGAAGTCTGTTGGCGGTTGAGGAAATGATCGAGCTCGGCGAAGACCATCGATCGGGCTTTTGTCAACACAACCGTGCACTGGTGGCGTCGGCTATGGGGCTGACACGACAGGCGGAAGCTCGGTCGCGAGTCGGTCAGCGGTTCGGGTTACGTCGATGGGGGTCAGTGATCCCGGGGCCGCGATCATCTCGGCGAGCTTTTTGGCCCATGTCACCCAAACACCTTTGAGTTGGAACGGCTTGGCGAAGAGCTTCCATTCCGCCTCGATGAAGCACAGAGCAGCGGTGATCGGAACCGCTGCGCCGCCGAGCGCAGCACGGACGGCGTCGACCTGCCAGCCGAGTCCGTCAACGGCCTTCGTCCGGTCCCGCTTGCCTACGTAGAGACGGTTGTCGGTCTTGAACCAGCCGCCGACGTCGCGTCGTTCGACGAGACCCTTGTAGTTCTTGGCGTCGATGACCCAGACGCCGGATGCTGCAATAGCGATGTGGTCGATGTTGCCGCGGGTGCCCGGAACCTTGCGGTCATGAAGAAGTACCGCGCGGCCTCCAACGGCGGCAAGGAGGTGTCGCGCAAGTCGTCGCTCTCCTTCGGAGCCCTTTGCCCACGCGGCGATGGACTGGGGATCGTCGGAGAGGAACTTGACGACTCCGGCCAACCGACCCCAACGCTCGTCGATCTTCTCCGCGCGGCGTTGATGTCGCTTCTCGTACTCCCGCCGGGCCGAACCGCCAGCTACTCCAGTCGCGAGTGTGACCGCAGAGTCCGGTCTCTTCGTTGTCTCGACCGGCTCGGCCTCTTTCCGGTGCCCCTGCGCAGCGTCGGTCGTCGGCCGACAAGTCAGGCATGTCGTCGTGCGCGTCTCGGCGTCCCACCACGCGTCGCTGCGTGCCGCAAGCGCCAGGTCACACGCTGCGCAGGTCCCGGGGTATCGGAGGCGAATCACCTTGGCAGGCACTGTGTTCTTATCGCCGCTCGAGAGCCGGTGGCACGAGCTCGTAGCGACGGGCGAGTTCCGCGGCATGTTCCGGATCGTGCAGCGCCAATAGGTCGTCGGCGTGGAGGTCGGCGAGCCGAGTATCGGGAATGCCGGTGCGAGCTGCCTTTGCTTCTGCCCATCGACGCCAGATCGTTCGATTCGCCCGGGGGGCGGCAAGCGCGTGGACGATCGTGTCGGTTGCCCCGTCCGCGATAAGCGCGCGTCCGAGGGCGACATTGCGCATTGGTTGGTTCGCGCCGAGGCGGAAGCTGCAGCCGTTGGTCGTGGTCGGGGTCGGGGTCGGCCCGAGTTGCAGGTCGTACGTGCGCCGCTGGTCTCGGTCGTGGTTGCGGAGCTGGAAGCAGCCTTGGTGGTCGTTACCGAAGGGACCGCTGGTGCAGCAGATGTCGCGGCGATCGTTGCGCTCGGATTCGTAGGCCGAGCAACGATTGAAGTCGAGCTCGGAGAGCTTGACCTCGATCAGCAGTAGGGCCCGAGCTCCGCTCGTCGCGGTGCAGCTCATCGTCACGTCGACCTGAGTGCGGTGCGGGCTCGCGCGGGTGGCTTCGCCGAGCCGGTCGGTCAAATCTTCGAATTCAAAGACGATCTCGCCCGCGGTGGCGACGTCGGGTATACCTGCGAGCGTCGCGAGGGAGACGCGGTTGGACTCGTCGAGGCTCGCAAACAAGTTGAGCGCGAAGGCCTGCGAGGAACGCACATGGTTCGCGTAGCGATGCAGTAGCCCGCGCGTCTCGAGATCGCTCCATGCCGGACGGGCGGTGTCGACGAGCCCTCCTTGCGGTGAGCGATAGAACGGTCCGTTGACGGTCAGTTCGGAATGTTGCGTCTCGACGAGGTGGTCGTGGAGCCGTTGCGCATAGCGGCCCGGGACGACCGGCTTCCAGCCGATCGGCGGGCCGGGAATGCGTCGGGGCGGGAGCGACTCGACGTGGGGCTGGGTATTCCAGTCGGTAACGACGTGGAACCGCCACGGGATGGCTCCGTCGAGGGCTTCGAGTTGGCGAAGCGTGTAAGGGCCCACCGCTTTGCTGGTCTTGTGGGCGCCGACGACGAAGTCGATGACGGGCGTACCGGTGATCGGTCCGTCGAGGTTGCCGGCGAGGAGGTCCGGGTTTGCTGTTGCCCAGATCCAGTAGTCGAGGCCTTGCAGGGCGAGCATGACGTCGTTGTCGAGCTTCGTCTCGACAACATGAGGCGTGCCGTCGCCCGTCGCGCCGAGGAAGTCGACGTACCCCGGGCTCTTTCCGGGACGCCACGCCGGGAACTCGCGGCGCAGTTGCCGTAGGCCGAGGAGCTCGCCCGATTCGTCAAACGCGTGTTGCAGCGCGTGTTGGAGACGGTGCTCTTCATGACCGGCGTCGTCGCCCGTCTCGCGGCGCTTGATCGCCTGGCGGATGGCTGTCTGCACCTGCGCAAGCTGTTCCTCTGTGACTGCTCCTCGCACGTCGAGCGCAGGCGGCGGCTTCGGCTGATCGGGCGTTGGTCTGGAGTACCGCACGCCCGCTTCGATCGAGAGCCCATGCCGACTGCGAGCGATCTTGAGAACCTGACGACCGGCGACATGCCACGCGAGATACGACTGGCGATGCCGCTTCGCGACCTCGGCGAAATTGTCGATCCACGTAATGAGTTCGCCGACCCACCCGGCTTGTTCGTCGCCGAGCTGTTCGTAGCCTTCGTTACCGCGCGCGCCCCAGCTCCGAATGTCGTCCAGAACCTCGGTCCGGGCAGGGATGATCGCGGGTGCGACGTCGTGTGGCGCGGCTTCGGCGAAGGTGGAGACCCGTACGGGCGTGTTCACCCAAGGCAGGCGCTGCAACGTGGGTCGCGCCAGCGCCTCGGGAAGCAGGATCACCACGTCACGATCGCCGCCGTAGGCCAGTCCCCACGCGAGCGCCTCATCCACCGACACCGCCGTGGCCTTGGGCCAACTCACGACGGCGAGCACGTTGTCGTCGCCGCGGAAGGCGAACTGCCCCGACATCTTGCGAGGTCCGACCCAGATCGGTAGCGAGCCAACCGCCGCGGCGACCAGATCCGGCGCGACAGAGTCGAAGAACTCTTGTCGCAATCGAGTCGTCTCGTGTTCCGCCCAGCGCACGACGAGCACCTTACGACGACGGTGCGCCACCACTGTCCCCGCCGAAAGCCGCCGCTCTGCATGGGCGACGCGGCTGTCTCGCCGACCCGAACACGCCGCGGTCAAACCTTGTCTGATCAGAGATGCAGGCCGAGTTGCTCGGGTCGTTGCGCTGCGGGCACCGCGGTTTCGGCGGACGCGAGGTCATCTAACGATTGCAGGTCGATGACTCCGACAGCACCGCGCTCGGCCAGCGCCGCGTTTCCGGTCCCGATGCCTTCCCCCAGCCACACCGCTACTTGGCCGTAGTTGTGTTTCAGCGCCTCGGCCGCTCCTGCCCACGTGCCGCCCTTGTCGAGATCGCTGGCGACAACCAGAGTCACGTCAGCCGATGCGTAGATGAGCTTGTTGCGACCCATTGCGTTGCCGGCCGAGAACGGGGCGGTCGGAGCGTACGGTGTCGCCAGACAGAGCCGTTCGTCGCCGACGAGCCGGCGCACCTCCGGGTCGTTCGCGGTCTTCGACAGCGCATCCGCCAAGATCCCAGCAACTTCGCCCTCACTTTCGGTCGCGGCGTTCATTGCGAGGCGGTCGGTGCCCCGGGCGCCCCCCGATATCACGACCCGACCCGCACGCGCGCCCCCGGCTGCGGCCGCCTTCGCCACCTCCGCTGCGTCCGGGCTCACGTCGCGCGAACCGACAATCGCAATGCCCCCGCGGTCGAGCAGGCGCGCGGGTCCGACCGTGTGGACCAGCGCGGGTGCTGAAGCGCCCAGGCGGTCGCGCCACCGAGTCGGGTACAGGTCATCGAAGGGTGAGAGCGTCGCGATTCCTGCGTTATCGAGTCGTTCGAGCTCTAACGCCAGCGCGGTCGCCCGATCGAGCAGTGCCGCGACACGTGGCGCGAGCTTCGACCCGATCGACTGCTCGAGTGCAGCCGTGTCACAACCCAGCAGACGCGAGGGGTCGTCGACGCATTCGATGAGTGACCAGAACTCGCGAGCGCTCAGCGGACGCTCGTCGGACGGCACCGACCGCGATACCAGCAACAGCGATGCAAGCGCGCTTTCCGACCGGCGAGCCATCGAGCCTCAGTCGCTCTTCGCCTGGGCGAGGAGCATCGGATGGACGGGACCGCTCCCAGTCTGGCGCAAGCGCGCCGCGATCGCGGTCACGGTCCAGCTCGAGTCCACGATGTCGTCGATGAGCAGGACGGGCCCCGGCCGCACCGGCCCGGCGATCGTGAATGCGTCCTGCACGTTGGCGTACTGCTGCGCGCTGTTGTTCATTTCCTTCTGGGGGCGGGTTTCTCGCGCCTTCCGGACGGCGGGTACGAAGGGAAGTCCGAGGCGGGCCGCCACCTGCGCGGCCAGGTTGGGCACGAGAGCCGGGCGGCGCAGCGACGGCACACAGGTCACCCACTCGGCGTCCGGATCGAACGACTGTTTCGAGATGAGGTCGGCCAGCGCCCTTGCGAGCTCGTCGGAGTACGCGCCGTCAACCTTTTGTTCCTTGACGAGTGTGCCCCAACCGCCGTCGCCGTAGTGCGAGAGGATGCGTCCCGGTTCGGCACGCTGGTCGGCCGGGATGTTCTTGCCGTCGGGCCATTTCTTGCGGGGATCGAGCGTGAGGCTCCGGCCGCGCAGGAACGCGACGGCCTCGCGCGCGAGCTCACGATCGATCTCGACCGTTACCAGATTGCGCCCGACGCATCGTGCGCACCGCCCGCACGGTGCCGCGGTCGGGTCGTCGAGCTCGCGCCGTAGGAACTCCATGAGGCAACCTGAGTGCTCGAGGTACTCACGCATCCGTTCCTGTTCTCGACGCCGCGCCGCGGTGACTGCTTCGACTCGCGGCTCGGGGTATTCCCACGGAGTCAACGTGCGGCGCCATTTGCCGCCCTTGCGCTCGACCACACCCTCGACCTCGAGGATCTTCAACATGTTCTGGAGACGGGAGTGGCGGAGGTTGACCTCGCGCTCGATCGCGCGCGTCGCCATCCAGTCGGCC
>JALYLU010000012.1:0-7669 GCA_030774075.1 Actinomycetota bacterium
GTTCAACACCGCGCCGACACCAGTTGTGACGCCGCAGCCGATGAGCGCGGCCTTGTCGAGCGGCATATCGGGGCGGATCTTTACGAGGTAGTTCTCGTGCACGAGCAGCTGCTCGGCGAAGCTCGACAAGCCGGCGAACTGGAACACGGGTTGATCGCCGCGGTGCAGCCGCGGTGGGCCGGCTGTGTCGACGCCGAAGCCGGCGTTGTCACAAAGGTTGGGGTGACCCGACAGGCAGTAGCGGCAGCCACCGCAGAAGCCGCTGACGCAGGAGATCACGTGATCGCCGGGCTGCACGTAGGAAACCTGTAAGCCCACCTCCTCCACGATGCCCGCCGACTCGTGGCCGAGCACCGTCGGCACCGGGTGCGGATACTTGCCCTCGATGAAGTGCAAATCGGAGTGACACAATCCCGCCGCGGCCGTCCGCACCAATACGTCGCGCGGGCCCACCGACCCTACGTCGACCTCGTCGATGATCAGGTCGCCCGGGATGCGTTCCAGCACAGCCGCCTTCACCGCGTCGACAATAAACCTCCGAGCCAAACCGTTCCACGCCCGCGAGCAGTCTGCGGTTCGTGCTCGTGCGGGTCCCATGGAGCGTGTACGCCTGCTGGTCGCCGACGGCTAGGAGTGGCACTATGCAAAAGCTCTGGAAAGAGTTCGTGGCGTTCATCATGACCGGCAACGTCTTGATGCTCGCCGTCGCCTTCGTCATGGGTGGCCTCACGAAGAAGGTTATCGACGACTACGGCTCGTTCATCAACACCGTCATCAACCTCGTGATCACGGGCCTCGTGCTCTTCTTGATCGTGAAGGTGTACGACGCCTATCAGAACCGCAAGCGCGCGGCCGGCGAGGAATCCGCGGGTGAGGAACCCGACGAGCAGGTGATGCTGCTCCGGGAGATACGTGACGCCCTCATCACACGCGCCTGACCTCTTGCGTGTCACACGACGAGGAGTGTCGCGACCATCCCGCGCGTGAAGTGGTTGAGCACCTTGCCGCCGTTCTTGGAGTCGATATTGCAGAACATGACGTAGGTGCCGGGCGGCAGGTCGAACGCCTTCGTGACGGTTGATCTCGCGGCGACGTCTCCGGTCTCGCCCTTCTTGTCGGTCTCCGCGATGGCCTCCTCGTCGATGGCACCCACACTGCGCTCGCCGGCCTTCGTCACCTTGGGGAGCGCGGCCGCACCCGCGGCACGCACGATGACCAACTCGTGCACGATGGAACCAACATTGTCCACCTGCAAGGACACGTTGCCCGACTGCACGAGGCCGGGATGCACCGCCATCGAGAATTCCTGCAGCGTCACCTTCGCCGTGCTGCCGACGACTCCGCTCGCCGCGAGCTTGGCGACTCGCTTGTTGGCGGCGTTGCTGCGTGATTCGGACTGTGCTGCGGTGACGAGCGCCGCGAAGGCCAATGCCATCGCTACGAACGCGAAGGCAAGACTGCCTATGGCGAAGACCTCGCGGTCAGAACGGTTGAGCTTCACCGTGCACCACTTTCTTCGGCGGAGAGACCTACTTAACGCAGTCTTCGACAAGCGCGGGACGTTAGGCGAGGGCATTAAGTCCCCAATGAGCCGCCGCAGGGCCCCCGCGAGGGCGTAGCCGGAGCAGCATCCGCGACGAACCCGTGTCGACGAATCGGTGGCGACCGACGAGGCTGTCGCGATGAGCCTCCTTCCTGTGCGCCTGGTCGGCGCTGATCAGACGGTGCCGTGTGTCGACGGCTCCGAACGGCCGTACCTGTCTCTTGACGGAGCGGCTTCGACTTCTGCATTGCCGGCGGTGGTCGACCGTGTGAACGAGTTCCTTCCGTGGTACTCGAGCGTGCATCGCGGCGCCGGCTACAAGTCGCAGATCTCGACCGCGGCCTACGAGGAGGCACGCGCCGCCGCGCTCGACTTCGCGGGCCGAGGCAACCGCGACGACGTCGCGATCATCTGCCGAAACACTACGGAAGCGATCAATCACCTGGCGTACCGCTTGCGGTTGGAACCGGATGCCACCGTCGTGATGACGGTCGCGGAGCATCACGCGAATCTGTTGCCGTGGACCCGTCTCGAGGTTCGCCGACGCTTTGTCGAGTGCGGCGCGAGCGGCACGTTCTCCGTCGACGACGTCGTGGATGCGCTCGACGCGAGGCCGACACCGCAGTTGCTCGCCATCACGGGCGCCACCAACGTCACCGGATGGATCCCACCAATCGACGAGATCGTCGAAGCCGCGCACGCGCGAGGGATCGCGGTACTCGTCGACGCGGCCCAGCTCGCACCGCACCGACCCTTGCCGGCCACTGCCGACTACGTGGCGTGGAGTGGTCACAAGATGTACGCGCCGTACGGCGCGGGAGTGTTGATCGGTCCCCGGACCGCGTTCGTCGACGGCGACCCGTTTCTCGCCGGCGGCGGCGCCGTCGACCTCGTCGATCTCGACGAGGTCATTTGGACGGACCCGCCCGACCGCGAGGAGGCCGGTTCGCCGAACGTGATCGGCGCCGTCGCGCTCGGCGCGGCGATCTCGGAGCTTCGGTCGTTCGGCTGGGACGCCATCGTCGCGCACGAGCAAGAGCTCGCGGAACGGCTTCGGTCGGGCTTGGCCGCGGCACCCGGTGTTCGCCTGCTCGGCCCGGCGCTCGACGTGCCGACCCTGGCAGTAGCAACGTTCGAGGTCGACGACGTGCCGCACGCGTTGGTCGCCGCGCGCTTGAGCGCCGAGTTCGGCATCGGCGTACGTCACGGTTGCTTCTGCGCGCACCCTTACCTCATGCGCCTCTTGGATCTGCCCCGCGACGTCGTCGACCAGTACCGCGCCGACGTGCGAAGAGGCGACCGGCGGCGACTTCCCGGCGCCGTGCGCGCCAGCGCAGACCTGTCGACGACAACCGACGACATCGATCGCCTCGTTGCCGCGATCGCGATCGTCGCCGACGGAAGCCCCGCCCCGGTCGCGTACCGACAACACCCTGCCACCGGCGACTACTGGCCGGACGGCGAAGCCGCGCCCTGGACTACCGGCGACCGCTCGCTCGGCGCCTCCTGCTCGAGGGGATAGACACGCCCGTCGGAACGTTTGATCGTGCCGTCGAGATTGCGGGATGGACGGCGGTGTCGGCGGGCGGTGTCCCCCGCGCCGCCTGCGGTGCTCGTATGCTCCCGCCGTCGCCGCGCACCGGGGGGTCGCGTTGCCGAAGGCACGCCGGATCGTCGTCGTGTTCGGACTCGCCGGCATCGGCGCGCTTCTCGGCGGAGGTCGGGCACACGGTGCCACCACCACGACCACGACGCCAGCCGCGCCGGCCGCTTCCATCGGCGGCACGCTCACCGTCGACAGTCATGCGGTTCCAGGCGTGCGCATCACCGTCTCCCAGGGCTCAACCGAGGTCGGGCGTGCGGTCTCCGACCCGCACGGAGCGTGGCGGATCGGGGTGCCCGGACCGGGCACGTACAAGCTCGCGCTCGACGTGTCGACGCTGCCATCAGGTGTGCGCGCCGAACGCCCTGCGCTTCCGGCCTATCGCGTGTTCGGATCATTCGCGCAAAGCGCGGGATTCACGCTGACGTCCGGGCAAACGAAAACCTCCGGTGGCCAGTCACGTCTCGACCGCCTGCTCAACCTGTTCGTAAGCGGAATCCGGTTCGGGTTGATCGTGGGGTTGTGTGCGGTCGGGCTCTCGGTGATCTACGGCACCACTGGGCTCGTGAATTTCGCGCACGGCGAGCTCGTGACGTTCGGCGCGTTGATCGCGTGGTTGATGAACACGATGAGCTCCGGGCCCAAGCTTTCGCTCGTGCTGGCCGCGATCATCGGAATGATCGCGACGGGTGTGCTCGGAGCGGTCCTCGAGCTCGGTCTGTGGCGACCGCTGGTGCGCCGCCGGTCGGGAGCGAGCGGACGCATGCTCGTGTCGATCGGGCTCGCGCTCGTCCTGCGGTACATCTACCAGGTGATCTTCAAGGGAGCGCCCCGCTCCTTCCGTGAATACGCCGCACCGAGTCCAGTCAAGTTCGGACCGCTGCAATCGCCCGTTCGTGACTACGTCATCATGGGCATCTGCCTCGTGGTGCTGCTCGTCGTCGGCGCGATGCTGCGGCGAACGCGGCTCGGCACTGCCATCCGCGCCGTGTCCGACGAGCGCGATCTCTCGTCGGCATCGGGCATCAACGTCGCGGGGGTGACGCTCGTCGTCTGGATCGGTGGAGCGATGCTGGCCGGACTTGGCGGCGTGATGCTGGGTGTGGGATCGCAAGGCGTTCAGTGGAACATGGGGTTCACTCTGCTGCTCACGATGTTCGCGGCCATCGTCCTGGGCGGTCTCGGTAACCCATATGGCGCAATGGCCGGTGGTCTGGTCGTCGGCGTCGCATCACAGGTCGGCACCTACTGGTTACCGTCCGACCTCCAGTTCGCGATCGCGCTCGTCATCCTCATCCTCGTGCTGCTCGTGCGGCCGCAAGGCCTTCTCGGCGTACGAGAACGGATCGGCTGACGGGCATGGACTGGACCGGAATTCTCAGTGACGGCATCCGCGCCGGCCTCGGCATCAACGCCGCGGTCTATGCGCTCGCGGCCGTCGGCTTGAACGTGCAGTTCGGATACGCGGGCTTGTGGAATTTCGGCCAGGCGGGCTTCTTGCTCGTCGGCGGCTACGGCACCGCGATTGCTGTGAACAGTTGGGGGCTGTGGCTGCCGTGGGCGGTGCTCGTCGGCATCGCCGCGTCGATCCTGCTCGGACTGCTGCTCGGCATACCGACGCTGCGCCTGCGCGGCGACTATCTGGCGATCGTCACCATCGCGGCGGCCGAGATCCTGCGCATCGTGGTGAATTCCACGAAGGTGCAGTCGGTGACCGGGGGGCCTCAGGGCATCGGCGGATTCGCGAACTGGTTCTTCGAGCACAACCCCATCGGGAAGGGTCGCTACGGCTTTGGCACGATCACCTACGACCAGCGTCAGTTGTGGGTGACGCTCGTGACGTGGGCCCTCGTCGCGCTCGCGTCCGCGTTGGTTGCGTTGCTCGTCCACAGCCCGTGGGGACGGGTCGTGCGTGCCATTCGCGAGGACGAGGACGCGGTGCGCTCGCTGGGCAAGAACGTGTACTCGTACAAGATGCAAGCGTTGTTGCTCGGCGGCGCGATCGGCGGTATCGCGGGGATCATGCTTGTGTTCGATCAGCAGTTCATCCAGCCCGACCTCTTCCAGTCGGCCATCACCTTCTACGCGTTCGCGGCGCTGATCCTCGGTGGGACCGCGCGGATTTTCGGTCCGATCTTGGGCGCGATCGCATTCTGGTTCCTCGTCGAGGGCGCCGACAGCTTCCTCGGGCACGCGGTCGACGACAATTTCCTCGGGGTCGGCCACCTGGTCGATCCGACGCAAATCGGTACGTTCCGCTTCGTGCTCGTCGGGCTCGTCATCATGTTGCTCGTGATATTCCGGCCTCAAGGATTCCTCGGATCTCGCCGGGAAGTGATGCTCGGTGAGCAATAGATCCGCTGCCGCTTCGGAGCCGATCCTCGTCGTCGAGTCGGTCGAGCGACGCTTCGGAGGCTTGGTCGCGGTGTCCGTCGATCACCTCGTGGTGCCGCGTCACAAGATCACCGCGCTCATCGGGCCCAACGGAGCGGGCAAGACGACACTGTTCAACGTGCTGACCGGTTTCGACCATGCGGACGGCGGACATTGGAAGTTCGACGGCGTCGATGTCTCCGGCTGGCCCGCGTATCGCGTCGCGCGCCAGGGCATGGTCCGAACGTTCCAGCTCACCAAGGCGTTGGCGGGCTTGACGGTGCTCGACAACATGCTCCTCGGCGCATCCGGTCAATCGGGCGAACGCATCATCCTTGCTCCGTTCCGCGCCCGCTGGCGCGCGGAGGAGCGCACAGCGCGCGAACGCGCGGTCGCACTGCTCGACGACTTCGGATTGTCGGCGAGACAGAACGACCTTGCCGCGACGATGTCGGGCGGTCAGCGCAAGCTGCTCGAGATGGCGCGCGCGCTGATGGTCGAACCGAAGCTCGTGATGCTCGACGAACCTATGGCGGGCGTGAACCCGGCACTGGTGCAATCACTGCTGCACCACGTGCAGCGATTGCGTGACGAAGGTCGAACCGTCATGTTCGTCGAACACGACATGGACGTGGTCATGTCGATCTCCGATCGCGTCATATGCATGGCCGAGGGACGGGTCATCGCCGACGGCACCCCGGCGGAAGTCGTCGGCAACCAGGCGGTGATCGACGCGTACCTCGGACAGCGCCACGCGAGAGCAACATGAGCGCGGTGAACGCGGTCCTTCTCGACGCACGCGACGTCGTCGCCGGCTACCTCCCCGGTGTCGACATCTTGAACGGGTGCAGCCTCGAGGTGCACGAAGGCGAGATCGTCGGGATCATCGGACCCAACGGAGCGGGGAAGTCGACGCTGGTGAAGGCAATCTTCGGGCTCGTGCCGCTCCGGCGGGGCTCGGTGCACCTGCGCGCCGACGACATCACCGTGCGTCCGCCGCACGAGCTCGTGCGACGCGGCGTCGGCTACGTGCCGCAACTACACAATGTGTTCCCCGCCCTGACGGTCGACGACAACCTGCGCATGGGTTGTTTTCTCCGCCCCCACGACTTCCACGAACGGCGAGACGAGATCCTGGGTCTGCTGCCCCGCCTCGGGGAGCGATTGCAGCAGCGCGCCGGTTCGCTGTCGGGCGGTGAACGCCAGATGCTCGCGATGGCCCGCGCGCTCATGATGCATCCGTCGGTGCTACTGCTCGACGAGCCCTCCGCCGGCCTGTCGCCGATGATGCAGGACGACGTCTTCGACCGCATCGCCCGCGTGAACCAGAGCGGCGTTTCGGTGCTGATGGTCGAGCAGAATGCTCGCCGTTGCCTCGAAGTCGCCCACCGCGGCTACGTGCTCGATCAGGGCCGCAACGCCTACACCGGAACGGGCGCCGAACTGCTCGAAGACGACAATGTCGTGCAGCTCTATCTCGGCACGCTCGCACGCGCCGGGGCCCGGGGTGACGCCCCGGGCCCCGATGACGCGTAAGTGTCGGTCAGCCGTTGATCTTGATCTGCGCAACACCCGGAATATTGGCGTACCCACCCTTGGCGTCGTACTGCCAGACGTCGTACACACCGTTGGCGGGCTCATGCTTGTCGGTGAGATCCACCGGACCTGATGCGCCGTCGTAGTCGATGTCGGTGCCGGCCTTCATGAGGTCGGAGCAGTCCTTGAAATTCTGACACTTCGTGCCGCCGGAGCTCACCTCGATCATCTTGTCCTTGATCTTGGCGGGATCATCGGATTGGGCCGCCTGCGCGGCGAGTGCGAACAGGTTGGTGCAGTCGTAGTAGTACGACGAGAAGATCGTGTCGATCTTCGTCGCCGCGAACTTGGCGATGAAGGGGTTGGTCACGCCCGATGGTGCGGCGGCCGGTGCGGTGCCCTTGATCCCCTGCACCAATGCGGGGTTGCTCGGATCGACCGCTTTGAACAGCTTGGAGCTCTGCATGCCGTCGGCGGTGTAGACCTGGACGTTCTTCGGTCCGAGGTTCTGGGCGATCATCTCCTTGAGCACCTTGCCGCCGTCGTCGTTGAAGCCGATGACAACGATCGCGTCGGCGCCCTTGCCGACAACCTTGGAAACGTCGGCCCTGTAG
>JALYLU010000012.1:7679-19761 GCA_030774075.1 Actinomycetota bacterium
ACTTCGGGTCGTATGCGACGTTGGCCACCACGTCGGCACCGCCGTCGGTGAGCGCCTTCGACAGCGAGGAACCGAACCCCGTGCCGTAAGAGTCATTGCGCGTGAGGATCGCGACCTTCTGCTTGTTGTCGCTCAACACCAGCTGCGCGAGGGCTGGACCCTGCAGATTGTCGGAGGGCGCGGTGCGGAAGTAATACCCACCCCCCGCGCCGCCGGCGACCGAAAGCGCGGCCGACGTGGTCGAACCCGAGCAGTCGAGGACACCGTTGGTCTTGATCTTGTCGATGATGCCGAGGGTGGTCGTCGACGAGGCCGCGCCGAGGATCGCGTCGACCTTGTCGGAGGTGAGCAGCGTGTCAAGCGAGCTCGTGGCCACGTCGACGCTCGTGCCGTCGTCGGCCTGCTTGACCACAACTTGCTGACCATTGACGCCGCCGGCCGCATTGATCTCCGCCACAGCCATCGTCAGCGGCGTGTTCAGCGACTTGTAGATCACGGAGAGATCGCCGGACTGCGGTAGGAGCGCGCCCAGCACGAGCTGGCCGTTGACGTTGCCACGCGCTCCTGGCGAAGCCGTCGTCGTGCCCGTCGATCCCGTTTGCGTCTTCTTGCTGCTGCCGCATGCGGCAGCCGCGAGCGCGAGAACCACGACGACGGTGATCGCACCCAAGGTCTTCCGTTGAGGCATGTGGTCCTCCCTTTGTCCCGGTTTGGCGGGGCGGAACCTAGCGCCGAAGGGCCCCCGGCGCGCGGTATCCCCTCAATCTCCGTTCGATGCGAGTCGGGTAATTGCGTCGGCCGACGGATGCACACTGCTCACCGGCGTCGTCAACGCGAGCGCGGTCGTGGTGCGCCGGATCCCCGGCGTGCCGAGCACTTGCTCCAATACGGCGTGCAAGTGTGCGTTCGTCCGGGCGACGACGCGGCACAGCAGGTCACCGGGCCCGGTGACCTTGTGGACCTCGAGCACCTCCGGGATACGCGCGAGCCCGTCGATCACGGCGGCCTCCCGGCCCTGCGCGATCTCGAGCGTGGTGAACGCCAGCACGCCGAAGCCGATCGCGCCCAGATCGACGATGGGCCCGAAGCCGGTGACGGCGCCGCTCGCCTGCAGCCGCTCCAAACGGGCTTGGACAGTGTTGCGGGCAATTCCGAGCTGGCGGGACAGTTCGAGAACGTTCGGCCGCGTAACCGAGCCGAGGCAGCCCACGAATTCCTGCTCAACCGCGTTCACAGGCACAGTTTGTACCCTTTTCCCATCGAGCATGAACATGTTGACCATGAAGTCGCATGGGTCTTGACCAACAGTGGGTATCTGGCTTCGATGGGGGACATGGCTTCGATCGCCGAGCGCCGCCCACCCGCCGCCCACGTCTTCGGGTGGGACTGCGTGGAATTCTGGGTCGGCAATGCCCGCACGACGGCGGGCTTCCTGATGTCGGCGTTCGGTTTTCGATGCACCGGGTATGCGGGGCCCGAAACCGGTGTCCGTACCAAGGCGAGCTATGTCCTCGAACAGGGCGACATCCGCTTCGTCGTGAGCGGCGCACTGGCGGCCGACTCCCCGATCGCCGACCACGTGCGCAAGCACGGTGACGGCGTGCACGACCTCGCCTGGCTCGTCGATGACGCCCGCGCCGCCCATGCCGCCGCGGTGGCTCGCGGCGCGCGTTCCGTGCGTGACCCGTGGGTCGAGACCGACGACAAAGGGGAGCTCGAGCTCGCGCAGGTCGCGGCCTACGGCGACACCGTGCACACATTCGTCAACCGGGCGCGCTATCGCAGCTCGGAGCTCGAACCCGGCTACACCGCCGAGAACCTCCCGAACACGTCGGTTGGGCCCGAAGTCGGATTGCGCGCCATCGATCATGTGGTCGGCAACGTCGAGCAGGGCCGACTCGACGATTGGGTCCACTTCTACAGCGATGTGCTCGGCTTCTCCGAGTTGTTGCACTTCGACGAAAGCCAGATCCGTACCGAGTACTCGGCGCTGACCTCCACCGTGGTGTGGGACGGAGCGAAGATCGTCATGCCGATCAACGAACCGGCCGACGGACTGCGCAAGAGCCAGATCCAGGAGTACATCGAGCACTACGACGGGCCCGGTGTGCAACACATCGCCTTGCGTACCGACGACATTGTCACCAGCGTGCAAGCGCTGCGCGATCGCGGCGTGCGCTTCATGCAGGTTCCCGACACCTACTACGACGACGCCAGGGAACGGATGGCAGGATTCGAACTGCCGTGGGACGCGCTGGAGCGCGCCAACATTCTCGCCGACCGCGACGACGGCGGCTACCTGCTGCAGATCTTCACCGAGACGATCACCGACCGCCCGGCCGTGTTCTTCGAGATCATCGAGCGTCGCGGCGCGACCGGCTTCGGCGAAGGCAACTTCAAGGCGTTGTTCGAAGCGATCGAGCGCGACCAGGCGCGCCGCGCCAACCTCTGACGTGACCGAGCGCACCTGGCTCCCGGTTCCGCCCGCCAGCGACTTCCCGATCGAGAACCTGCCCTTCGGCGTCGCTCGCCCTGCCGACGGGACACCGCGCGTCGTGACCCGCATCGGCGACCACCTGCTCGATCTGCCGGCCGCGGGGATCGCGCCAGATCTCACCGCGCGCTCAACACTCAACGCGCTGATGGAGTCGGGACGCGGTGCCGAGGTACGCGCCCGCGCGGCCGAGCTGTTGACGGGACCAGAACGACCCGACGCAGTGCACCTTCTGAGCGACGTCGAACTCTTGCTGCCCATCCAGGTGGGCGACTACGTCGACTTCTACTCCTCGATCCATCACGCAACGAACCTTGGACGCATCTTCCGCCCGGAGGGAGAACCGCTCCCGGCGAACTGGAGACACCTCCCGATCGGGTACCACGGCCGCGCCGGAACGGTGGTGGTGAGCGGATCGCGCATCGCGCGCCCCTCCGGCCTTGTGCCCGATCCGATCGACGGCGTGCCGCGTCTCACGCCGACGTGCGCTCTCGACTTCGAGCTCGAAGTCGCATTCCTTGTCGGCGGTCCCACTGCTACCCAGATCCGGCCCGACGATGTCGGCGGGCACGTGTTCGGCGTCGCGTTGTGCAACGACTGGTCGGCGCGCGACATCCAGAGCTTCGAGTACCAGCCGCTCGGGCCGAACCTGGCAAAGAGCTTCGCAACGACGATCTCCCCGTGGGTCGTCACGCTGGACGCCGTGCGCCCGTATCTCGTCGCGCCTCCCACGCAAGAGCCCGAACCCGATCCTTATCTTCACGCCACGAAGCCGTGGGCACTGGACCTTCATCTCGAGGTCGACCGCAATGGCGCGACAATCACCGAGACGAACTTCTCGGCGATGTACTGGACGTTCGCACAACAGCTCGCGCACATCACCGTCAACGGTGCGACGACGCGCTCGGGTGACGTGTTCGCGTCGGGGACGGTGAGCGGTCCGACTCCGGGCGAACGGGGCAGCCTCATAGAGCAGATCGCCGACGCGACCGCCGACACCTATCTCGCCGACGGTGACGTCGTCACGTTGCGAGGTTGGTGCGGTGGTGATGCGGCCGATCGGCCGCGCGTCGGCTTCGGTGAAGCGAGCGGTACCGTAGTCGCGACTGTCGAGGAGGTGTGACGTGCCGCACTACCGGCGAGTCGGCGACGTCCCCGGCAAGCGTCACACGCTCCACCACCACGAGGGCGCGGTCGCTGTCGAAGAGCTGATGGGCACCGAGGGCTTCTCGGGTGCCTCGACGTTGCTGTACCACCGGCGGTCGCCGAGCGCGATCGTCCGCATCGAACCGGTCGAGACACGCGAGCCGTGCTGGTACGCGAATCAACCGCTGCGCCCGCATCATCTACGCCCGAGAGAGCTCGTCGGCACGCTCGACCGGCCGGACGCGGTGGGCGCGCGGCAGCTTCTCCTCGGCAACGACGACGTAGAGATCGCGTGGGTCGCGGCAGACACCACGAGCCCGCTGTATCGCGACGCCACCGGCGACGAGCTCGTCTACGTCCACCAGGGCACAGCTGTGTTCGAAAGCGTGTTCGGCCGCCTCGCGGTCGCGTCCGGCGACTACGTGGTCATACCGGCTGCCACGACGCACCGATGGGTCGTCGATTCACCCGTGGAGATGCTGATCATCGCCGCGCGCGGGCACGTGTCGGTTCCGGCGCGGTACCTCAACGCATACGGTCAACTGCTGGAAGGCGCGCCCTACAGCGAACGTGATCAGCACGCGCCTGATCCCGAACCACTCCTCATCGACGGCGAGGAGGTGGCGGTGCTCGTGCGGACGCGCGGCGGGCTCAGTGTTCACGTCCACGCGACACATCCGTTCGACGTCATCGGCTGGGACGGGTACCTCTACCCGTGGTCGATGAGCATCCACGACTTCGAGCCCATCGTCGGGCGCATCCACCAGCCGCCTCCTGTCCACCAGACGTTCGCGGGACCGAATTTCGTCGTGTGCAGCTTCGTGCCGCGCCCATACGACTTCGATCCCAACGCGGTCAAGGTGCCCTATCACCACTCGAACGTCGACTCCGACGAAGTGCTGTTCTACGCGGGTGGCAACTTCATGAGCCGAGCGGGGTCGGGCATCGGCGTCGGATCGATCAGCTTGCATCCACCCGGCTTCGTGCACGGCCCTCAGCCGGGTAGCCGCGAGAGCAGCGTCGACGCGCCGCGCACCGAGGAGCTGGCCGTAATGCTCGACGCCTTCCGGCCGCTCTTGCTCAGCGACAGCGCGCTCACGGTGAGCGACCCGGCATACCCGTTCAGCTGGTCCCGTCCAATGGGTACACCTTCAACGTGACAGCCGCGAACCTGTACTCGCCCGTCCGGACCGCCGACGACGGCTCGGTCAGGGTCGAACTTTCGCAAACGCATCCCGGCTTCGCCGATCCGGAATACCGCTCCCGTCGTGATGCAATCGCGTCGCTCTCGGTGGGTCACGTCGTCAACGAGCCGATCCCGAACGTCGAGTACACCGATGTGGAGCATGAGGTATGGCGAACCGTGAGCCGTGAGCTCGCCGTGAAACACCGCACACACGCCGCGCGCGCATTCCTCGACGCGGTCGAAACCCTCGCGCTCCCTCGCGATCACATCCCACAGCTCACCGACGTCACGCAACGGCTCGCGCCCGTCACGGGATTTCGATACGAACCCGTCGCCGGGCTCGCGCCACTGCGAAAGTTCTACGGCTCGTTCGATGAGAACGTGTTCCTATCGACCCAGTACATCCGGCATCACTCTTCACCGCTCTACACGCCCGAGCCCGACATTGTGCACGAAGTCCTCGGCCACGCCAACCAAGTCGCCGATCCCACCACCGCGCGCTTGTATCAGCTCGTCGGCGCGGCGGTACGCCGCGTCGAAACCGACGAAGCGTTGCGCCTCCTCTCGCGGGTGTTCTGGTTCACCTTCGAATTCGGCGTCGTCGAAGAAGACGGCGACCTGAAGGCGTACGGCGCGGGCATTCTCTCGTCGTTCGGCGAGCTCGACGCCTTCCGGCAGGCAACGATCCGGTCACTCGACTTCGCCGAGATGGCACACGTCCAGTACGACATCACGACCTATCAGCCGACGTTGTTCGCGGCGCGCTCGCTGACTGAGGCGTACGACGCGCTCGAAGCGTTTGTCACGTCATTCAGCGACGAGACGCCTTCAAGGCTGGCGACGACGACTGGAGCGTGAGCACGGGTCGCGAGCCGGCATCCGGTGATCACGAGCACGAAGCCGCCGATCACTCTGGCGATGCAGGGCGGGGAAGGACACCCTCCCGTCAGTTCAGGCCGCGCAGCTCGGTGGTCAACCGAGCAGTCAGCGCGTCCAGGGTGCGGTGCCCATTGCGGAAGTAACGACGACCCGGACGCACGAAGCGTTGGGGCTCGAGGCTGACCTTGGTCCACGCGCCGAGACGGGGCCACAGCTGTAGCTCGACTGGAATCCATCGCCGCAGCCATGGGCTACGCAGAGACCCGCGCAGCCGCCAGGTCCCGCTCGGCTCAAAGCTCGGTGCCTCGAGCAGGAGCTGCGGGCTCACACTTACCCGCGCCTTGTCGGCCCGTCCATACCACCAGTTCGGAAGATCAGCGAGCAATGCCGGATTCAGGGCGGTCATACGGGTGAACGTCGCGGAGAACCGCCGGCCGCCATGGGCCACCGGTGGCGGTCGGACCTCGTCGGCGATCGACCACGGCGGCAGGGCGAAGATGGGGGGCGCCGCTCCGAGCGCCGCGCTCGCGACCGTGGGCGCACGGCGGATCGCGAACAGGTTGCCGAGGCGCCAGTCACCGGCAACCGGCGCCGGCGGCACCGGTTCACCGTCCTCGTACACCGGGAGCGGCTCGAGGACATCGTCGCCGTACGACTCGTCCACGCAAGAGTGAAGGATAGCGCTCTTCCGTCCGGAAACATCAATGACCGATGAGATGCCCTCGCTCGCGATCGACGAACCGGGCGCGCAGCACCCCGACGTCCTCGGGGGTCAACAGCCGCAACTCGGAATCGCGCCCTGGCCGCCACCACACCGGGTCGTCGCACTCCCAGTGCTCGTGCCGCAGCACGCGCTTCAACACCTTCTGCGTGGCGGTCGACGGCAAGCCCCCCGTCACGCGGACGAAGCGTGGCATCCATTTGGGTGAGAAGTCGGATTGTGCGCCGAGGAAGGCGACGAACGCCTCGGGGTCGAAGACGGATCCCGAGCGCAGATGGAGCGCGACCATGACCTCGTCGCCGACATCTACGGAGGGCACGGCATAAACCGCGGCAACGACCACGTCCGGATGCCGAGCGAGCACCAATTCGACCGGCGTCGCCGCGAAGTTCTCGCCGTCGACCCTGAGCCAGTCGCCGGAACGGCCGGCGAAGTCGAAGAAGCCTTGCTCGTCCCGGTAGCCGAGATCGCCGGTCCAGTAGACGCCGCCGCGCATGCGTTCGGCGGTGGCTTCGGGATTGTTGTAATAGCCCTCGAAGCCGCCGCCGCCGTCGGGGTTCACGATCTCGCCGATCGCGGCCTCGGCGTTGAGCAATCGGCCGGCCGCGTCGAATGCCGCCGGCACGCATTCCTTCCCGGTTTCGGGGTCGAGCACGACGGCTCGGATCGGAGCGACCGGCAACCCGAGCGAGCCCTTGGGCGTCTCGGGGGTGCGGCTCATGTTCAAGCCGCCTTCCGTGGAGCCGTATCCGTCGGCGACGAGACAGCCGAATCGTCGTGCGAAGCGGTCGATGTCGAGCAGCGCGGCCTCGTTACCGAACGCGATCCGCAACGAATTCTCCGCATCGTCCGGTGCTTCCGGCGTCGCGAGGATGTAGCTGAGCGGCTTGCCGACGTAGTTGAAGAACGTGACGCCGTAGCGGCGAACATCGGGAAGGAAGCTCGTGGCGGAGAATCGGCGGCGGAGCACACCGGCCGCGCCCGAAGCGATCACGTTCGCAAATCCCGCGACCACCGCGTTGGAATGGAAGAGGGGCATGACTGAGTAACAGACGTCGTCGGGCCCGAGACCGAACATCTCGACGAGCTTCCCGCCATACGCCGCGAGTCGCGCGTGGCCCATCCTCACCGCCTTCGGTGCGCCCGTCGTTCCCGAGGTAAAGATCAACATGAACGTGTCCGTCGGTGAAACGTCCGTCGCAGGCAACGGCGCGCCCGCGAACGGCGCGAGCGCTTGCGGCCACTGCGGCTCGTCGATCACATGAAGGCGCCCGGTCGGCCCGACGGCCCCGGCGGCATCGAACAGGTCGAGATGCGAGGCCTCCGTCAGCACGAACGCGCAGTCGGTGTGCGCGATATCGCGCGCCAGCTCCGCACCGCGCCGCGTCGGGTTGATGCCGACGATCGTCGCGCCGGCGAGCGCGGCTCCGCACAGCGTGAACCAGAACTCCGGAATGTTGTCGAGCAACACGCCGACATGGAACGGAGCGTCGGTCGGCGCGTTGGCCCGGAGAAACGCGGCTCGTTGCGCCGCGGCGTCGACGACCTCCGCCCACGTCCACGAGGAATCCTCGAACCACAACCCCGTCCGCGCATCGCCGGCCCGGGCGCGTACGAGCTCTCCTATCGTCGGCATCGACGTATCCTGCCAGGCCGCTCGTTATCGATCCGGCTTGCGTCCCCACGCAGTAACCGAGATCGGCGAGAGGATCGCGAAGGACGGCTCGCGCGCTTGTGCGATCGCCTCGCGGGGGTCGAAGCCAGGCGGGAAGACGTCGGCGGGGAGGACGTCGAGCGCACGTTCGAGCGCGGCGACGTACCACTCGGCGGAATCGGTGCCGCCGTGCATCGTCCACACCTCGCCTCGGCCGTTGACCTCGGTGAGCCCACGGGTCGCGAACGCGTTGATCAACATCCGGCCCCACATGCCGTCGTATCCGTGCTGCCGGCTGCTGAGGTCGCGGAGGATGCGCGAGAGCGTCGCGAACGGCTCGGGCACCGGTTGCGCGTCGTACTGGATCCAGTCGACGTCGCTCACGACGATCCAGCCACCCGGTTTCGTGGCCGTGATCATCGCGTCGAGAACCACTTCCCTCTGCGCAAGATGCTGGAGCACCGCCCGCGCGTGAACGAGATCGAATTCGCTCTCGCCGATCGGCTCGGTCGCGATGTCGACGTTGCGGACCTCGACGACGCCGGAGCTCGGCGGTTGGAAGCGCGTGTCGACGTCGAGAGATACGACGCGCCCTGTCGGCCCGACCTGTTCGGCCATCCAGGCCGCGACCACGCCGGCGCCCGAGCCGACGTCACAACAGTGCCAACCCGACGCGATGCCGACTTCGACGAGCGCTCGGCGGGTGCGACCGTCGGCAACGCGGGACAGCATGCGGAGACGATCCTGCTCGCGGCGCACCTGATCCGGTTCATCGTTGATGCGGTACGACTCCGGCTGGTCAGACACGCGATGCGACCAACTCGCGGTAGGGCACGTCGCGGTCGACACGCGGTTCCGGTGGGAGTCCGAGCACACGTTCTCCGATCATCGTTCGGTGCACCTCGTTCGTCCCGCCGCCGATCGTTCCCGAGAATTGCTCGAGCAATTGGATCGGCCACTCGTCGCAGAGCGCGCCCGCGGCGCCGAGAAGGGCGACGCCGAGCTCGGCCCGTTCACGGCGCGCTTCCGACCAGAGCACCTTCATCACGGAACCGTCGATCTCGGGACGACCGCCTACGCGCACCGACTGCTGCACACGGTGCGTCATGTACCGGAGGATCTGTTCACGCGTGTAGACGTGCGCGAGCCGCTGACGCACCATCGGATCGCGCCGGCAATCGCGAACGCGCGCGAGATCGAGCAGCGCGTCGTATCCCATCGCGGCGGAGTTGCCGCCCCCGATCACCGACGCCTCGTGCGCGAGCACGACTCGCGCCGGCGCCCAGCCGCCGTCGACGTCGCCGACGATGTTCTCGACCGGAACGCGCACGTCGGTAAGAAACACCTCGTTGAAATGCGCGGCGCCCGAGATCTGGCGTAGGGGACGGATCTCGACTCCCGGAGTTCGCAGATCGAGGAGCAGGAACGAGATCCCGCGATGCTTGGGCACGTCGGGGTTGGTGCGCGCGAGCAGGATCGCGAAATCGCACAGGTGCGCGTTCGACGTCCAGACCTTCTGGCCGTTGACGACGAACTCGTCACCTTGCCGGTCGGCGCGCGTCGAGAGGTTGGCGAGATCGCTCCCGGCCGAGGGCTCGCTGAACAGCTGACACCAGGTCTCGTCCGCGCGTAGGAGAGGCCTCAGGTACCGGAGGCGCTGCGCTTCGCTGCCGTAGCGCAGGAGCGTCGGGCCCACCATGCCGACCGTCGAACCGACGAATCCCGAGCTCACGGCGAACCGCGCTTGCTCCTCGGCGAAGATCGTCGCCTGCGCCGGCGTCGCGCCGCGACCGCCGTACTCGCTCGGCCAGGAGATGCCGGCCCAGCGATCGTCGAACAGCTCGCGCTGCCACGCGCGACCGGCGTCGAAGCGAGCCCGATCGTTCGACGCCGCGTCGAGCCGGGCGCGCATCGCGGGTGCGCGCGGCACGAGCCAGGCCGCGACCTCGGCACGAAAGGCATGGTCCGGAAGCACTGATGGCAGTCCAACATATTTCTGGACATGTGTAAAGTGCCGTGTCAAGATCGAGCTGATGTTCCACGATCCGGCGACCTTCGCGAAGGGGTTTCCGCACGAGACGTTTCGTGATCTACGCGCCGACGACCCGGTCTCGCACCACGACCACCCCACGTGGAAGCGCGGCTATTGGGTGGTCGCTCGGCACGCCGACGTCCAGCGCGTCTCGCGCGACGCAACGACATTCAGCAACGCGCCGCATCCGTTCCTCGACGCGGAGATATCGGAGGACGGCGACGCCGGCATGTCCGACCTGCTCATCAGTCAAGATCCTCCGATCCATACGAAGCTGCGGAAGCTGATCAACAAGGGCTTCACGCCCCGCCGCGTCGCCGACCTCGAAGATCGCGTTCGGGGACGCGTCGACCTCATCGTTGGCTCGCTCGAGGACAGAAACGAGTGCGATCTCGTCAACGACATCGCGCTTTGGTTGCCGCTGCATGTCATCGCCGATCTCGTCGGAGTTCCGGAAGACGATCGCGAGCAGGTCTTCCGCTGGACCGAGCTCACGTTCGGATTCGACGCGACGGTGACACCCGAGGAGCGAGCCGAAGCCGCCGCCGCGATGTTCATGTACGCGGACGGGCTCCGCGAGCACCGGCGCGCCGCGCCGCGCGACGACCTCTTGAGCGTTCTGCTCACTGCGGAGATCGAGGGCGAGACCCTGACGCAGATGCAGATCGACCTGTTCTTCATGCTGCTCCAGAACGCCGGCAGCGAGACGACTCGCAACCTCCTCACGACGGGGCTGCTCGTCTTGTTGCAGCACCCCGATCAGCTCGAGCAGCTGCGAAGCGACCTCTCGCTATTGCCCGATGCGATCGAGGAGCTCCTGCGGTGGGTGAGCCCGGTCATGCAGTTCACGCGGCGGGCGACTCACGACACCGAAATCGCGGGTCGGCCGATCGCCGCCGGCGACCGGGTCGCGCTCGTCTACCCGTCCGCCAACCGCGACGAGCGTGCCTTCGACGATTCCGACCGCCTCGATGTGACCCGGCACCCGAATGATCACGTCGCGTTCGGCGCGGGCGGACCGCACTTCTGTCTCGGTGCAAACCTCGCCCGCTTCGAAGCCCGGATCATGTTCGAGGCGCTGCTCACCCGGTTCGACGGTCTCGAAGTCACGGCACCGGTCGACGCGCTCCCGCGCGTCCATTCGAACCTCATCGACGGCTACGCGCATGTGCCGATCCGTTGGGACTCGCTGCTCGCCGCGGGATCGAATCGATGAAGTCGGGTGCCGAGGTCGTCGTCCGTCCGCTCTCCGCGACTCAGTCCGCGACGCGACACCGGCTCCTCGACGCCGCGCGCGCGCTCGCGACCGAGGGTGGCTACGAAGCGGTCGGCATGCGCGCGCTCGCAGCCAGAGCCGGCGTGTCGGCTCCGACGGCCTACCTCTACTTCGCGTCCAAGGACCACGTTCTCGTCGACGTTCTCGTCGAGCTGGTCGGCCAGACGACTGCAACTCTCTCGGCCCGACCCCAGTCCGGTCGGCACGCGGTGGAACGCGCCGTCGCCACATTGCGGCGCGCCGTCCAGAACGTCGAGAAGGAACCGAACCTCTATGTGGCGCTGACGCGCGCCTACATCGCCGGCTCACTCGCGGTCGCGCACGCTCGCGGCGCGCTCGAATCCTCGACCCGCCGCTGGATCGATCTTGCGTTGGGCGACGGTGAGTTCGGCGATCGCGAGGCGATCGTGCGGATCCTCGAAGACGTGCTCTTCGCGAACATGGTCGGTCTCGTCACCGGCGGCCGCGCTCCTGGGGAAGTCGCCGACGAGCTCGAGCTGGCGGCCCGAACGTTGCTGCGAGAACGATGAGCAACGGCGACAAGCTCTTCACGACGAAAATCCGCGACTTCGCGGGCGAGACGCCGCTGCAGGCGATGGCGAAGCAGGGCGGCTACCAACCGACTGCGATGACGCCGCAGGAGCGCTTCCCGTACTACACCGCGTTCCCGTTCTCGTGGCACCGCGCGTGCAAT